>NZ_JBFUGK010000050.1:0-35870 GCF_056402935.1 Polaromonas sp. P3_B1 | reverse complement strand
GCGTTGCAAAGCCTTGACGGGGTTCACCCCGCCTGCGTTTTGCGCCTTGCTCAAGGCCTTTTTGACTCGCAACGCATCTTGCATAAATAGCGTTAACAGGCCCTAGAGCATCGCTTGCGCAGATGACAGCGGCGTGAAACCCCTGTCCGAAAAAAGCTATTTGGCGTAGACCAGGTCGCGCAGGCCCAGCGACAGCTGTGGTACGTAAGTGATCACCATCAGGCAGGCCAGGATGACCAGTACAAAGGGAATCAGGTGGGTAACGATGCGGTCCAGCGATATCCTGGCGACGGTGCAGGCCGCGAACAGGTTCACGCCGAAAGGCGGTGTGATCATGCCCAGCGCGAGGTTGACCACCATCACCAGCCCGAAGTGCACCGGGTCTATGCCGAAATGCACGGCCACCGGCGCCAGGATGGGTGCCAGCACGATGATGGCGGCGCTGGTCTCTATGAACATGCCGATGACGAACAGCGCCGCGTTGACGCCCAGCAGGAAGATGGCGGGTGACTGCAGCACGGCCTCCAGCCAGTGGCCGATGGCATCCGGCACACCGGCCCGGGTGATCAAAAAGGCGAACAGCCCGGCGTTGGCGATGATGAACATGATCACGGCGCTGGAGAGTACCGACTTGCGCAGGATGGCGTAGAGGTCGGCCAGCTTGATTTCACGGTAGATCACGACGCCGACGACCAGCGCATAAAACACCGCCACCGCGGACGCCTCGGTCGGCGTGAAAATCCCGCCGTAAATGCCGCCCAGGATGATCACCGGCATCAGCAGCGCCCAGCCCGCCTGCCAGGTCGCCTTGCCGAAGCCCAGGCGGCCGTCGCCATCGTGCTTGCCCCAGCCCTTCCAGCGGCAGTACAGGTGCACGAACAGCATGAGCGCGAAGCCGATCAGCAAGCCCGGGCCGAAGCCGGCGATAAAGAGTTCGCCGATGGAGACCTCGGCGCTGACGCCGTAAAGAATCATGGGGATGGACGGCGGGATGATCACGCCCAGTTCCGCGCTGGTGGCCTGCAGGGCCGCAGCGTAGGCGGTGGGGTAGCCGTGCTTGATGAGCGCCGGTATCAGGATGGCGCCTATGGCAAAGGTCGTGGCCACCGACGAGCCGGACACGGCCGCGAAAATCATGCAGGTCAGCACGCAGGTCATGGGCAGGCCGCCCTGGATGCCGCCCACGATGCTCTTGGCAAATTCGACCAGCCGGCGCGAGATGCCGCCGGTCTCCATCAGGTTGCCGGCCAGGATGAAGAAGGGAATGGCTGCCAGCGGAAACTTGTTGATGGAAGAGAACATCTCCTTGACGGAGATCAGCATGTTGGCGTTGGAGGCCTGGATGCCGAAGATCGACGCCAGGCCTATGGACACGGCCACCGAAACGGTGAGCGCAAAGCACAACACCATGGTTGAAATCATGACCGCTGTCATTGTGCCGTCTCCAGTTCATTACGCTGCGGATCGAGCAGGTTGCCGATGAGGCCGATCATGCAGAACATGCCGCCCACGGGCATGGCCACATAACCCCAGAACATCGAAACGGATTCCAGGCCCGCCATGGACTGCACGCGGCCGCGCAGTGAATAGTCCCAGCCCCACCAGACGATCACCGCGATCAGCGCCAGGGCGGCCAGGCAGACCAGCCAGTCCAGCACGCGCCGCACGCGCGGCGGGCTCCAGCGGTAGAGCACGTCCACACTCACCATGGCGCCTTGCCGAAAGGCCATGGGGATGCCCATGAACACCATCCAGATCAGGCTCAGGCGGATCAGGATTTCGCTCCACTCGGCGGGCTGCTCAAGCACAAAGCGCGTGATGATCTGGAACATCCCCAGCGTCGAGGCGATGACCAGCATCAGGCAGGCCACCAGCATGGAAAAGCCGGTGGTCCATCGTTCAAGTTTGAGGAAAGCTTGTTTCATGAGGAGGTCGATGGGTAGGGGAAGGTAGATGGAAAACGCCCGCCAGTGCGATGCCTGCGGGCGTATTCAGCGACAACGGATACGGCAAACCGTGGCGAAAACCTCAGCCTGCGCACCCTTACTTGTAGTTGCGGATCGCGTCGATATTGGCCTTGCCGAACTGCTTTTCGAATTCGGCATTGACGGGCGCCAGCGTGGCCACGAACTTGGCCTTGTCGACGTTCTCGATCACGGTCATGCCCTTGGCGCGCAGGTCGGCCACGCCGTTGGCGTCGTCCTGGTCGACGCGGGCGCGGTTGGCTTTGGTCGCTTCCTTGGCCGCGTCGATGAAGGCCGTTTTGTCGGCGGCGATGAGCTTGTCGAAGGAGGCCTTGTTCATCAGGAAAATGCAGGGCGAATACACATGGCCGGTCAGTGACAGGTGCTTTTGCACCTGGTCGAACTTGGCGGACATGATCACGGACAGCGGGTTCTCCTGGCCATCGACGGTGCCCTGCTGCAGCGCGGTGAACACTTCAGGGAAGGCCATGGGCGTGGTGATGATGCCCAGGCCCTTGTAGGCCGCGATGTGCACCGGGTTTTCCATGGTGCGCATCTTCAGCCCCTTCAGGTCCTCCGGCAGCTTCACGTCGCGCTTGCTGTTGGTCATGTGGCGAAAGCCGTTCTCGGCCCAGGCCAGCGCCTTGAAGCCCTTGGCGTCGAATTTGGTCAGCAGGTCCTGGCCGATGGGGCCGTCCAGCACGGCGCGCGCATGCGCCTTGTCGCGAAACAGGAAGGGCACGTCGAGGATTTTGGTCTCGGGCACAAAGTTGGGCACCGGGCCGGTGGACGAGAAGGCCAGCTCCTGGGTGCCCAGTTGCACGGCTTCAATGGATTCACGTTCGCCGCCCAGCGCGCCGTTGTAGAAGGTCTGGATCTTGTAGCGGCCGGCCGTGCGTTTCTCGACTTCCCTGGCGAAGGTGTCGATGGCAACACCCTGGTGCGAGTTCTGGGCGGTGGAAATGCTGATGCGCATGGTGCTTTGCGCGCTCGCCGATGCGATGAATCCCAGGCCCAAAGCCATGCCGACCAGCAGTTTTGAAATTTTCATGGTGTCTCCAAATAATCGTTGTTCAGAAAAATTCGCGACGACGGCGTACAGCAAGCCGTATGCACACCTATTATTACGTCGGCTTCCGGGACGTCGTGCGCGGGTTTTCGCTTAAGTGCGCAGCGATGATGCTGTCAAAGTCCTGGTCGGGCAAGAGGCCCAGGCCCCGGGCCCTCGCCGCGTCGATGACAGCCGGCCAGTTGGCCACGATGTTGGCGATGGTCGGGTCCGGCGTCCAGTCGATGAGGCCGGTGGCCTCTTTGCCGGCCACGCGTTCCAATGCGGCCGCCATCTCGCCCACAGTGGTTTTGAGCGCCGGCAGGTTGACGGCCGTGCGCGCGCCCCATTCAGCATCGCCGGCCTCGGCCGCTCGTATCAGTCCTTCAATGGTGCGAGCAGGTGACGACAAGGCCACGGCCGTATCCCGCGGCACCGGGCAGGCTGCGGGAAGGCCCGCCAGCGGCTCGCGGATCATGCCGCTCAGAAAGCTTGAAGCCGCGCCGTTGGGCTTGCCGGGCCGTACGCTGACGGTCATCAGCCGCACGTTGCGCCCGCGGATAAAGCCCTTGCGCGCATAGTCGGCCACCAGTTGCTCGCCGATGAATTTCTGGATGCCGTAGCTGTTCTGCGGCGTGGGCAGGGTGCGGTCGTCAATCACCGGCGGCAAAGGTTGCGCGGCCGAATTGCCGAACACCGCAAGCGAACTCGCGAACACCACGGTGGGCGAAGTGCCCAGCCTGCGGCAGGCCTGCAGCAGTGCGCGCGTGGCGTCAACATTGCTGCGCATGCCGAGGTCAAAATCGGCCTCGCATTCGCCGCTGACGGCTGCGGCGAGGTGGAACACCAGCGCGTCGTCGGCGCGCACCACCTGCGTGGCGGCGCCGCTTGCTAGCAATTCGTTGAGGTCGCCGACCACGGCGCGCACCCGCGGGTCCGCCGCCAGCGCGGCGGGCGGGGCGACCCGGTCGACCAGGGTCACGGCCTTGATGGTTTGCGATGCGCCGCCTGTCAGAGAAACTTTTCCCAGTTCAAGCAGCTTGTGAGCGAGTCTCGCGCCCAGGAAACCGGCGCCGCCGGTGATGACGATGTTCATATGTGTTTTGTCTCCGTAATGACTGTTCTTGGGCTTCCGCAGCTTGGTGACTGCCGTGCCGCACAGTTTAGGCCTGCGTTTGTCTGCTTCTGCTTGGTGTTGGGCCGGGTTAAGGGTGACGATGGCCAAACCCAACGGGATTGGCTGCTCTCATCCATGTAGAGGAGGCGATTGGCTGGCCATCTACCTAGAATCGGCTTGCGGGCGGATGTGGCCCTCATTTACATCCGGGTGAGCGAAGCAAAAGCCCTTAATAGCAAGCACTTGGTTGATTTTTTGGGGTACAGATTGTTCGCGAAGGCATCAAGTCATATCCCAGGCCTCGAGGTATAAATTACGTGAACTCTCGCCCTACGAAATTCCTCCGTCTTTCGCGATTGGCCGTCCTGCCGCTTGTATTGCTTGCCGGCTGTGTGATGAATTTTGTGCACCCGCTTTCGTCAGATTCTGTCGCAAAGTCCCGGCAGGCCGTGTTGATTTACGGCGTCCAGGTCGAAGGCAAGTGGGACTCTCCGCAATTCGCGGTTCAGTTGGTTGAGTACAGCCTCAAAGATCAGGACGGTGCCGGTAATTGCTATACCTTCAACAGAGCCACTGCAAGCGTGCCGTCCACGCCAGGGGCGGTAAGGTATTTTGCTTTTGAAGTTCCTGTGGGTCATTACACCTATGGCGCATTTAACGGAGCGCCGCTTGTCGGCGAGACGCGTGCGTTTTCTGCCGTGGAAGGTCGGCTGTCCTACATCGGGGATTTCATCTATACCTCGGCGCGGCAGGTGGAGCTGCGAAGTAACAGCGAGGGCTATAGAAGCAGCTTGTCCGAAGCTTTTCCCGGCACGAGTGGCAAGTTCATTCTTGCCGAAGCTGTTTCTGTGCGACCGCCCAAAGCGTTCCTGTGCGCACCATGAGGGCTAACCAGTCGTTCAAGGCGACGTCCTTCGGCAGGCCTCAGCCCCCCGCTGGAGTTCAATGTTGGGCCTCTTGACCATGCGCCTGTTTATCTCCATCGCTATTACCCTATTTCTGGTCACATCCGGTCATGCCGCATGCTCTGGCCGGGAAAATTGGATGGTGGCCAACTCCTTGCGCCTGAGCGCATCCAGTGGGAAAAATCCAGACGAATCTTTTGAGGTAGAGGTACGCCACTTCGGTGATGGACAGATGTTTTCGCGTGTCGTCCAGGGTCCCTCGGTCGTCATGTCTTACCGGCTTTCTGGCGGGCGATATTTGTTTCACGGTATCGATGAAGAAAGGTTCCTTCACCCCGATGGCCTTGACCCCAGGCAGTCATTCATTCTTCCAACAATGATTCTGGACCAATTTGGATTTTCCGGATTGTGTGAGGTTTCGGGCGAGCAACATTTTCACGGCTCTGTCGACCTTGGCGATTACTCGCCTCCCGGTATGCGCAAGCTAATGGTTGAGGGGACAGTGGCCCGAACCTCCGTTTCCGTCGTGAAATTTTCCCTTCGCCTGCTTGGTGGTACTGTGACGACCATCGACGGATCGTTCGATTTTGTTGCTCCGCCATTTCCAGCCGAAGCCCCGGTTCTCAATTGGCATTACCTTCTTCCTGGCGATCGCACGCTTTCTGCCAAGGGTACGAATACCACCATGCCCACATTGGGTGCTTTCATTCAAGGTACGGAACGATAGCCGTGCGCACCGAAAAGACGCCCACTTGCGGCAGCCCCTAGCGCGACCTCAGCTTGAGCAACCGGTCACTCGCCGCGGCCAGGTGCTCACGCAAGGTGTACCAGCGCCCGGAAAATTCATCAGGCAGATCCAGCGACACCACCTGCCGCTCGATGTTGTCCAGCCGCTCCAGCAGCCGGCGCAGCGCCACGGGGTCGTCGGCGGAGACCCCATCGATCTCGCTTTCGAGGAATTTGAGGTCGCCGTAAAAATGGTTCAGGGCCGAGTTGATGCGCCAGTCGAACAGCCTGGGGATCCAGGCCAGCATCAGCAGCGCGATGCCCAGCAGGGGCAGGACGGCGTAGAAGACCAGCTCCGCATACTGGGCCGTGCGGTAGGGCAGCAGGGTTTCCATCCATGGGCGCGCGCCCAGGCTGTAGGCGCGGGCCGTGGGCGAGAGCGGGAAGTCGCTGCCGCGAAAACTCGGAAACTGGCCGTGGCGCTGCAAAAAGTTCGGTATCTCGTGGATTTCAATGGCGGCGTCCAGCAGGGCGCGCTGCAGGGCCGGGTGCACGTCCTGCCTGACCAGCAGGTGGGTTTGCAGGCTCATCAGCGTGAGGTCTTTGGGCGGAATGTCGCCGCGCAGCTCGATCGTGCCCTGCGGCAGCAGCAGCGGCTGCAGGCGCGGGTTCTGGGCGGCCAGTGCGCCGGCGTGTTCAACGCCCAGCAACTGGATGCCGCTGCTGCGCGTGAGCAGCTGCACGGCCTGCGAATCGTCACCGGCGACATGGAACACCAGGTCCACCTTGCCGTCGATCAACGCATTGGCGGCGGCCACGCCGGCGCTGCTGTCGAACTGCACGTCCGCGGGCCGCACGCCGGCATGCGCCAGCATCAGCGTGGCTGCCATGAAGGAGGAGGACGAGGCCGGCCCCGCCGCGATGCGCAAGCCCCTGGCCTGCGCCAGCGACAAAGGCCCGCCTGTGGTGGAAAACACCCACACCGGCTCCTGGCCCACGACGGCCAGGGCCTGCACCCCGGTGTCCGTATTGACATTGGCGTTGGCATAAATGCCCTGGGCAAAACCTATGCTGGTGGCGTCGCCCGGTCGGCCCAGCCTGTCCAGCGAGCCTTTTTGCGTGTCTGAATACACGAGCTCGGCGCGCACGCCCATGCGCTCGAGCTGCTCGGCATAACGCTGCGCCAGCATCGAGTAGCCGTCTTGCGGCGAGCCTGCGCCTATGAGCACTTCGCTGGGCGGCAGCACCTTCCATTGGGTGGCCGACCACCACAGGGCCAGGGCCGTGCACAGCAGCACCGGCAGGTAGAACAGCCACCAGCGCCGGCGGTAAAGCAGCAGCAGTTTCATCGCCCTTACCGTCCCCTCATCCGGTACAGCCGCTGGCGCACAAACTCGATGTGCTGGTGCAGCGTGTAGCAGCGCGCCATCAGGTCGCGGGGTGTGGCAAAAGCCATCATGGCCTTGTCGATGCCGTTCAGGCGTATCAGGAAGCGTGTCAGGTCCAGGCCCGAGAGCGATTCCTGGCCCAGGTCGTTTTCAATGAACTTGAGCTCGCCGTACCAGCGATTCACCCGGCTTTCCAGCACCCAGCGCAGGTAGGCCGGTACCAGCCGCATCAGCCACAGTGCCAGCAGCACAACCGGCAGCACGAGCAGCAGGATGCGCTCGGCGACCTGGGCCCACCAGAAGGGCAGCACGCGCTCCAGCCAGGGCAGGCCGTGCGTCAGGGTCTCGCGCGCCTCGCGCGCGGTGGGAAAGTCGATGCGCCGCAGCGAAGGAAAATCGCCCGCTCGGTGGAACAACCCGCCGCCGGCGTGGACGTCCATGGCCACCGCGATGGCCAGGCGCTTGAGGGCGGGATGCAGGCCCTCGCGCGCCACCAGGCTGGCGGATGTGGTCAGCAGCGTGATGTCGCGCGGGGGCAGCCGCGCGTCCAACGTGCCCTGCGCGAGCAGGCGCGACTCGAGGTAGGGGTTGCGCTCGGTGATGGCGGCGGACTTGCGGATGTTCGCCATGTGGATGCCCGGCAGGCTCAGCATGTTCTGCACCACGAAGGACTCGGGCGCGGCGACGATGAAGACGACGTCGACGGTCCCCTGCCGCAGGGCCTGGACGGCGGGGCTGCTGGTCAGCGGGGAGAGCGTCAGGTCACCGGCCTCCATCCTCGCCTGCTCCAGCAGCTTGAGCGCCACCTTGCGGGTGCCGCTGCCTTCGGGGCCTACGGCCACGCGCAGGCCCTGCAGCTGGTTGAGCGAATCGATTTCGCGGCCGCGTGTGAAAACCCACACCGGCTCTATGTCCACATTGACCAGGGTTTCGACGCGGCTGCGGTCGCGCCTTTCCAGCGAGCTGCCCAGGTAGCCGAAGCCGCCCTGCATCAGGGCCAGGTCCGAGGGATTCACGGCCCGGCGAAGGCGCTCCAGGTTTTGCTGTGAACCGGCCGAGGTCTGGATTTCGAGCGTGATGCCGTGCTCCGCGAATTTTTCGGCGTAGCGCTGGGCATGCAGGTAGTAGGCGCCGTCCGCGGCGGCCGTGGTGATGCTCAGCTGCGCGGGCGGCATGGGATAGACGAACAGCCACAGGCCGGTGGCCGTGGCTGCAGCGGCAAGCGCCATGGGCAGCCGGATCCACAGCCATTTGCGTTGGTACAACTTCGCCATGCGCACAGGGAGAGTCCTGTAAAAGGTTGTACCTTTATAACGCAAGTCGTTACCTTCACCACACGGAGTAACGCGAAGGGCCCGGCCTGAAGGGCCCTCATTGCGCGCCGTCGAAGGCGCGTCAGGCGGGTGCTTCGGCTTTCGCTTTGGGCCTGGAGCCGGTGGTGCCCAGCAGCCAGAGATTGAGGCTGGGGGAGCGGCTGATGAGCAGCGCCGACACAATCGGCCCGGCCAGGCCCGCGGCCAGGCCCGCCACCATCAGCACATAGATATCCGTGACGCCTATCTTCTTCAGGATGATGCGGCTCGCCGCGGTGAAGAACACATGCAGCAGGTAGATCGCGAATGAATACGAGCCTACATAGGCCATGCGTGGTGAGCTCCAGCCGCTGCGCAGCAGCAGGAAGGCGCTGCCTACGCCGAGGCCGAGCGCGGCCAGGGAGGTGCCCTGCTCGGAGTATTGCGGAAACAGCATGGCCGCGGTGGCGGCGCAAATGAAGACCGCGGCTGCGATGCCGCGCGCCGCCGCACCGCCGATCTCAAAGCGTTTGCAGGCCAGTCCCGCCAGGAAGAAGGGCAGCAGGTACACAGCGCCCTGGGCGGCAAAATAATTAGGCGGACTGAAGTAGTCGAACAGCACCGCGCTCAGGGCCCACACCAGCGCGAAGCCGGCGGGCGTGGACAGCGCCTTGAAGTGCTCCAGCAGGACCACCACCAGGAAGACGATGAACAGCGCTTCCAGAAACCAGAAGTGCCCCACGGGAACGATGTGCAGCAGCCACCAGTGGTCCACGGCATTGTTGGCGCCGGGCGTGACGGCCTGGACCACGGCAAAGAGGGTTCCGACCGTGATCAGCGGAAGCAGCAGCCTGCGCACCTTGCCCTTGATGAAGCCCGGGGCGTTGCCCTGGTAAGGCCGAAAGCCGTAAACGTAGCCCGAGATAAAGGAAAACAGCGGCATCCGTATATAGGCCAGCGCTTCATTGAAGACCTGCAGCCAATGCCCTTCCGGAATTCTCAAGCCGGTGCTGGGGGTATCGCCCACGACATGAAACAAAACCAGCAGGACGCAGGCAATGCCCCTCAACGTATCCACCTCAAGGCTGCGTTTCATTTTCTGGCCGGTCATCGGATGCGGGTTCCTTTCTTCATGCTGCATGAGATCCCGCCACCCGGATCGCGGGCCGCGCGTGCGCGATACAACGTCATTCGAACGTCGAATGACGAGTAGATCGATGAGATCAAAGAGATCAATGAGATCAATGCGGGGAGATGCTTGAAGCGTAATCAAGCAAGGCTGCTACTTCAGGTCCGCAAAAAAGCAAACTGTTGCAAGCAGTATCGTTTTGCGCGACATCGTTTATCAAGCGCACAGCTGTTACGTAGTTGCAACGAATGCGGGGCCTTCGCGTCAAAAGAATGACCCGGGGAAACCCTAAACTGAGTCCATCTCCTACATCAACTGTCTCGCTTGGCGCATGGCGCCCACCGGTGATTTGTTCGATTCTCAATCAGCTATTTCCGCAGCGCCGTCAGCGGGCGAGTCCGCGGAAAAAATACAGGAAGTGACATCCAGAAATGAATTTACACACTCCGCTTTCAAGCGAAGATTCCGCGCGCTATGCAGCGCTGGTCGGGCAAAGCACGGCCATCACGCGGCATGCCGAACTGCTGGCCTGGCTGCAGGGCGACATGCAGCAATGCCTTCCCCACGACATCCTGCTCGCGGGCTGGGGCGATTTCCAGCAGGGCGCCCTGCAGCACGACGTCGTGTCCCGGCTGCCCGGTGCGCGCTCCTATGCCGCGGGCACGGACGGGCTGCCCTTTCTATTAGGCAAGTTCCATGAGCGCTGGGTGGTCGCCGACCGCCAGCCGTGCCGGCTGGACTTCAGCGAATTCGAATACCTGCTGGGCCGGGCCAGCTTGCCGGGCTCGTTCTCCGGCAGCCTGCGCGGCATGCGCTCTGTGCTCATCCACGGCCTGCAGGATGAGCGGGCGCAGCAGGAATGCCTGTATGTGCTGATGAGCGCGCAGGAAATTCCGGCCGAGCCTTCCAGCACCGCCATCCGCATGCTGATGCCCAGCATGGACGCCGCGCTGCGCCAGATGGCGCCGCTGCCGCAGCAGCGCCGCACTGCGGCGGCCGGCGCGCGCGCGGCCGAAGACAACTGCGGCCTCAGCGAGCGCGAGACCCAGATCATGGCCTGGGTGGCCATGGGCAAAACCAATTCCGAAATAGGCGCCATCCTCAACATCAGCGGCTTCACCGTGAAGAACCACATGCAGCGCATCTTCCAGAAGCTCAACGTCTTCAACCGCGCGCAGGCGGTTTCCAAAGTGACAAGGGTAGGCATGTATGGCTGAAGCAAACCAGCTCAACTCCGCGTCCGCCTGGCTGAACCAGCGCGAACCTCGCTCCATGGGGCTGGGGCGCAGCCACCTGTTCACCGCCGTGGAAGCCGGACTGGACCCGCTGGTGCTGGTGTTTTCGCTGTGGGCGCTGGCCTTCTATTACGAAGGTTCGGTGCGGCCGGCCTACCTGATTCTGTCGCTTATCGTTTTTTCGCTGACCTTTCCAGGCAGCTCGCAACTGCGCCTGCCGGTGTGGAAGGTGTTTTCCAAGATCGCCTTCCACTGGATATGGATCGCCGGGCTGCTGTTGCTGACGGGCTATGTGACGGAATACTTCCACAAGTTTTCGATGACGGTGCTGACCCATTGGCTGTGGGTCGCGCCCGTGGCCCAGGCCGGTGCGCACCTGGCGCTCAGGGCTGCGGCGCCGCAGCTGCTGAAGCTGCAGGGGCCGCCTCGCGGCGCGGTGATCGTCGGCATGAACGAACAGGGTGTTTCGCTGGCCGGGAACATCGCCGGCTCCACCTATTCGGGGATTGAGCTCAAGGGCTTTTTCGACGACCGCGGCGAAGACCGCAGGGAAGCGCAGGCCGAGCACCGCCTGGTCGGGAAGATCGACGACCTGCCGGCCTACGTCAAGCAGCATCGCATCCAGTTCATCTACCTGTCGCTGCCCATGGCATCGCGGCCGCGCATCCTGCAGGTGCTCGATGGCCTCAAGGACACCACTGCCTCGATTTATTTCGTGCCTGACATGTTCATCACCGACCTGATCCAGGGCCGCAGCGATACGGTGTGCGGCGTCACGGTGATTTCGGTGTGCGACACGCCCTTCCGCGGTGTCAACGGTTTCCTCAAGCGCGCCAGCGACGTCGTGTTGTCGCTGCTGATCCTGATGCTGATCTTCCCGATCATGCTGGTCATCGCGCTGCTGGTGAAGCTGGACTCGCCCGGGCCGGTCATCTTCAAGCAGCGCCGCTACGGCCTGGACGGCGAGCAGATCCTGGTCTACAAATTCCGCTCCATGGCGGTCACCGAAGACGGCGCCGCCATACGCCAGGCGAGCAAGAACGACATGCGGGTGACCCGCCTGGGCGCCATCCTGCGCAAGACCTCGCTCGACGAGCTGCCGCAGTTCGTCAATGTGTTGCAGGGCCGCATGAGCATCGTCGGCCCGCGCCCGCATGCGGTGGCGCACAACGAGATGTACCGCTCGCTGATCAAGGGCTACATGGTGCGGCACAAGGTCAGGCCCGGCATCACGGGCTGGGCCCAGGTGAACGGCCAGCGCGGCGAGACCGACACGCTGGACAAGATGCAGTCGCGCATCGACTGCGACCTGGACTACCTGCGCAACTGGTCGCTGCAGCTGGATTTTTTCATCATCCTGAAAACCATTCGCCTGGTCTTCAAGGATGGCGCGGCTTATTAAGAATGAAAGGAGATGGCATCCACCCGTTCATCAAGCTGTCTTTGCAGCGCTGCCATTAGAGCCATTAGTGCCACTAGTGCCATTAGGGCAAACGGACTATCGCCACCCCGCCATGTATTCAGTATCTTTTTTTCATCCTCTCGCGGAGGTTCGCCTTTGAGTTCCCATCGCAAGCTTCTCCCGATTCCGCTCCTGCTGCTGGGCCTGTTTCCCCTGGCCGCGCAGGCCGACGACCTGGACACGCTGCAGTTCCGCCTCGGGCAAAGCGTGACGCACGACAGCAATGTGTTCCGGCTGCCCGATTCCGCCAATACGCAGGCAGTGCTCGGCAGGCCCGAGCGCGACGACAACGTGGCCGTGACCACGGCGGGCTTCAAGATCAACAAGCCCTATGGCTTGCAGCGGTTCGAGTTCGACGCGAATATCGAAGACCACCGCTACAGCCGCTTTTCCTACCTGGACTTCACGGCCGTGAACTACGCGGCCGCCTGGCGCTGGAGCTTCACACCGCAGCTGCACGGCAACCTGACCAGCGACAGGCGCGAATATGTCGACACCTATGCCGACGTTCAGGGCACGGGACAGATCAACCGCCGCACCAACCGCTCCACGATTTTTGATGCCGAGTACGAACTCGACGGCGCGTGGCGCCTGGTGGGCGGCTTGTTCGAGCGCACCAGCTCCAACAGCCAGCCCAACACCTTCGAAGCCGACTCGAAAGTCCACGGCGCCGAGGCCGGCGTGCGTTATGTCTACCCGTCCGGCACTTCGATGGCTTACCGTTTCAGGGAGGGCAAGGGCGAATACCCGGGCCGCTTCCTGTCACCGGGGGTCGCCGGCAACTTCACGGACCGCGAGCACGAGTTTCGTTTTGACTGGGCGCCCAGCGCCAAGACCACGGTGCGTGCCAAGGCCGCGTACTTCGACCGGAACCATGACGGCCTGGGCGCGCGGGATTTCTCCGGCGTCACCGGGCAACTGGATGCGGCCTGGGCCATCACGCCCAAGACCTCGCTGGCCGGCGGCGTGGTGCGTGAGCTGGCCAGCTACCAGACCAACACCTCGAGCTACTACGAGGGCTACCGCTTCTTTATCGCCCCGACCTGGAAGCCCACTGAAAAGACCGCCGTGCGCCTGCGCTACGACCACGGCGCGCGCGACTTCAAGGGCCCGCTGCCGGGCTTTGCGCCCAGCAACCGCCGCGACACCACCAACCTGATGTCGCTGGCGCTCGAGTGGCAGGCCATGCGCGCGCTCAAGCTGACCGCGTCGGTGCAAAGCGACAGGCGCAAGTCCAATGAACCGGGCTTTGACTACAAGAGCAATTCCTTCGGCCTTTCCGCCGACGCGAGCTTTTGAGCAGGCCTTTCCTGAATTTCTGCTCTCCCTAAAGGCGACAAGATGAAGCTGCTGAATTTGAAACCCATGACCCGATACTTCTTGAGCACCCTGCTGTGCACGGCCGTTGCGCCGCTGTGGGCGCAAACCCCGCAGACGCTGCCGCCCCCCGCCGTCCAGGCCGCAGCAACGACCACACCGGTCGCGCCCGCATCGGTGACGGCCGCGCCCGCCTTGCCCAACAGCCAGGACTACCGCCTGGGCGCGGGCGATGCCATCGGCGTGCAGGTTTACCAAAGCCCCGACCTCTCCATCGATGCGCGGGTCTCTGAAAGCGGCGTGATCAGTTATCCGCTGATAGGCAGCGTGCAGCTCGGCGGGCTGACGATTGCCGAGGCCGAAAAGAAAATTGGTGATGCGCTGAAAAGCGGCGGCTTCGTCAAGGTGCCGCAGGTCAACATCGTGCTGCGCCAGGTGCGCGGCAACCAGGTGGCGGTGCTGGGCCAGGTGAGCCGGCCCGGCCGCTTCCCGCTGGAAACCTTCAACACCCGCGTCAGCGACATGCTGGCCGCCGCCGGCGGCACCACCGCGACCGGCGATGACGAGCTGATCGTCACCGGCCAGCGTGACGGCAAGCCCTTTCGCAAGGTGATAGACATCCCGGCGCTGTTCCTCAACGCGAAATCCGACGACGACATCGTGCTGGCGGGCGGGGACACCCTGTACGTCAACAAGGCGCCGATGTTCTACATCTATGGCGAGGCGCAGCGCCCCGGCCCCTACCGCATTGAACGCGGCATGACGGTCATGCAGGCGCTGGCCCAGGGCGGCGGCCCCACCGTGCGCGGCAGCCAGAACCGCCTGAAGCTGCATCGCCGCGACGCCTCGGGCAAGGTTGTGGAGATCACGCCGAACCTGAACGACCCGATTCGTCCCGAAGACGTGCTCTACGTCCGCGAAAGCCTTTTCTGATGGCCCCTGATTTTTCAATGTTCACAACAGCCATGACTGGAAAGCCATGACACTCCATCAATTTCTGCTCATACTGCGCGCCCGCTACAAGGTGGCGGTGCTGATCATCCTGCTGGCGATCTCCGCGGCGCTGGCGGTCAGCCTGGTGCTGCCGAAGAAATACACGGCCCAGACCGCCGTGCTGGTCGACGTGCGCTCGCCCGATCCGGTGGCCGGGGCCGGCAGCGCGCCGATACAGGGGTTGGTGGCGCCCAGCTACATGGCCACGCAGGTGGACATCATCGGCGGCGACCGCGTCGCGCAGCGCGTCGTGAAAATGCTCAAGCTCGACGAGAACCCGCGCACCAAGGAGCGCTGGATGGAAGCGACCGAAGGCCGCGGCACGCTGGAAGGCTGGATCGCGGACTCGCTGCAAAAGCGGCTGGACGTGCGGCCCGCGCGCGAAAGCAATGTGATCAACATCACCTACAAGGGGAGTGAGCCCGAGGAAGCCGCGAGCGTGGCCAATGCCTTTGCCCAGGCCTACCTCGACATCAACCTGGCCCTGAAGACCGAGCCGGCCCGCATTTACGCCGAATGGTTTGACGAGCAGACCAAGGCCTCGCGCGCCAAGCTCGAAGAGGCGCAGGCGCGCCTCTCCGAATACCAGCAAAAGGCCGGCATCGTCAGCAGCGACGAGCGCGTGGACTATGAAACCACCAAGCTGGCGGAGATATCGTCCCAGCTCACGACGGTGCAGGGCGATACCACCGACAGCCAGAGCAAGCGCGGCTCGCGCGGCGACACCGTCGCCGAGGTGATGCAAAGCCCGCTGATCAACGGCCTGAAGGCCGACGTGGCGCGGCAGGAGGCCAAGGTGCAGGAAGTCAGTGTGCGCCTGGGCGAGAACCATCCCGAGCGCCAGCGCGCCGAGTCCGAGCTGGCCGCCCTCAAGAGCCGGCTGGCCAGCGAGACGGCGCGCATCAACGCCTCCATTGAAACCACCTACCGGGTGGGCAAGGACCGCGAACGCGAGCTGCAGGGCGCGGTCGGCGCACAGAAGGCCCGCGTGCTGGCCCTGAACAAGCAGCGCGACGAGCTCAATGTGTACCGCCGTGATGTCGAGTCGGCCCAGCGTGCTTACGAAACCGTGAGCCAGAGCGCTTCACAGACGCGCCTGCAGAGCTTGACCAACCAGACCAATGTGGTGCGCCTCAATGTCGCGACGCCGCCTGTCAACCCGTCCAGCCCGAGGTTGCTCATCAACCTGCTGATCGCCGCTTTCGGCGGCACCCTGCTGGGTATCGCCTGCGCCTTGCTGCTGGAACTGGTGAATCGCCGCGTGCGTTCCGCCGAGGACCTGGTGCAGATGCTGGAGCTGCCGGTGCTGGCCAGCATTTCTTCGAGCACGGGCAATACCCGGCTCAGCGGTCCGCGCCGCCTGGCGCTAGGTTTGGGAGGATAGCCATGATGAACAGAAATAACAGCCAGACGGTGGTGCGTCCCGTTCCCCTGACCGTGCCCAGCAAGCCGGCGACCGGCTCCGGCCGCTCCATAGGCGCGATCCTCGTCGACGCCGGCCGGCTCTCGCCGCTGGACGCCGAACGTATCGTGCATTTCCAGAAGGACCGCGGCGCGCGCTTCGGCGATTCGGGCAAGGCGCTGGGCCTGCTGACCGATGACGACGTGCGTTATGCGCTGTCGGTGCAGTTCGACTACCCTTACCTGGCGCGTGAAAGCAATTTGAGCCGCGAATTGGTGGCCGCCCATCACCCGAACAGCCAGCCGGTGGAGCAGCTGCGGGCGTTGCGCAGCCAGCTGATGCTGCGCTGGTTCGACACCGGCCCGGACCGCCGCGGCCTGGCCATCGTGAGCGCCGGCTCCCGAGAGGGGCGCAGCTATATCTCGGCCAACCTGGCGATTGTGTTTTCGCAGCTGGGCCTGCGCACCTTGCTGGTCGATGCCGACATGCGGGCGCCGCGCCAGCACCTGCTGTTCAACCTCGGCAAGGGCGCGGGCCTGTCGGACATGCTGGCCGGCCGCGCCGGGCTGGAGGCTGTGGTCAGCGTCGCGGCGCTGCAGGATCTGTCGGTGTTGCCGGCGGGTGTGATTCCGCCCAATCCGCAGGAGCTGCTGGGCCGGCAGGAATTTTCCAGGCTGTTGCAAGCATTGGGCCAGGACTTCGACATCATCATCATCGACACGCCGCCGGCCAGCGAATGCGCCGACGCGCACACGGTGGCGGTGCGCGCGGGCGCCGCGCTGGTGGTGGCGCGGCAGAACACCAGCTCACTGCCGCAGATGACGCGCTTCACGCACAGCCTGCGTGAATTCGGCGTCGCGCTGGTGGGTTCGGTGCTTAACGATGCGTGAGGGGAGAGCCTGTTCAATGTCTAAACGAGGCCGCGCAAGCACTTTCTCGGGATGGGATGCAAGGCGCGGCGCGACGCCCATAGTTCACCTATGGGCTAGCGTCGCAACGCCGCAGACCACCCGAGAAAGCGCTTGCCCTCCGGGTTGGGGTGAAATCGGGCGATTGAGCCACCCGAGCCCTTGCATGGGCATTAGCCCATGCGGCGTGCCCGGTCGGCCCACTCATCCCGATTGCACCCCAACGCGGCTTCGTTTAGACATTGAACAGGCTCTGGAGGCGCCCGCCCATGAGGCGATGCAACACCGCCAGCGCCGCCGCGCCCAGCAGTCCGCCCGCCGCGTCGGCCGCCAGGTCCGCCCAGCTCGCGGAGCGGCCCGGCAGGAAGATCTGGTGAATCTCGTCCATGCCCCCGACCAGCAGGGCGCCCGCGAGGCAACAGGCCAGCATGCGCCAGCCGCGCATGCCGCCGGCCAGGCCTGCGGCCCCGCCGATGACCGCGAAGGTCAGCAGGTGGGCCAGCTTGTCCCAGGGCGCGGGAAACAGCCCCACGGCCACCGGCTGGGCGCCACCCACATACAGCACCGCCGCGCTCGCGGCCACCATCAGCGCGGCGGCGATGCGTACCGTGCGCCGGAGATTTTCAAGGGAAATTGCTTTGGCCATGAAACCGATTTTCTCATGCCGCTTCCCAAAAAGCGGAGAAGCCCATGCTGAATCCCGCCGCTGAAATTGCGCCCGACTGGCGCCGGCGCTGGTCCTTGTTGCTCGACAAAATCGAGCGCGTGCAAAGCGATGCGCAAGGCCAGGCCTTGCTGGTCGAGTTGAGCACGCCCCGCGCACCGACGGTGCTGGCTTTTGCCAACGCGCACGCGATGAATTCCATGGCGGTGTCGGCGCCTTTCTTTGAAGCCATGCATTCGGCCGACAGGGTGCTCAGGGACGGCTCCGGCATGGCCACGCTGTTCAAGATGCTGCGCATGGAGCCCGGCCTCAACCTCAACGGCACCGACCTGATCCCCCGCTTGATACGCGCTTTCGACGGCCGCGGCATCGCGCTGTTCGGCACGCGAGAACCTTTCCTCGAGAAAGCCGCTCAGCGCGTGCGCGAAGAACTTGCGCCGCACAGCACGCTCATACAGGCCAACGGCTTTCTGGATGCGGGGACGTATTCCCTGCTCGCGGCAACGCACCGACCGGCGCTGATCGTGCTCGGTATGGGTATGCCGCGCCAGGAGGAAATCGCCGCGCAGCTGCGCGCCGTACTGAATTTTCCGTGCCTGATCGTCTGCGGTGGCGCCATCATCGACTTCCTGGGCGGCAAGACGCCGCGCGCGCCGATGTGGATGCGAAAAGCCGGAGTGGAGTGGTTGTTCCGCCTTGCGCTGGAGCCGCGCCGGCTGTTTCAGCGCTATGTGATCGGCAACCCGGTGTTTCTGACGCGGGCGTTGCGGCTGGCGTCTCTCAACCGGCGTTGATGCCCGCATCGGCGGCGGTTGCCGCCGAATGGGCGGTATCGGCCACAGAAATGTCTTCCTCGCTGTACCGGTTCTGCACATCGGGCGTGCAGTCGCGCCGGACGATCTGCCCGGGGTTACCCAGCACCACGCAGTAGGGCGGTACGTCTTCAAAGACATAGGCGCCGCCGGCAATGCGGCTGCCTTTGCCCACGGTGACGCCGCCCACGATGATGGCGTGCGGCCCAATCCAGACTTCATCTTCGATCACCGGGTACAGCGTGTGCCGGCGGCCCTGAGCGTCAATGTGGTCGCGCTGGCCCAGGGTGACGCCGTGGAACAGCGTCACGTTGCGGCCTATGCGCGCGCCGGCGTTGACGACGATGCCGCGGCCGTGCGTGAGCGCCAGCCCGGGCGCGATGTCGGTGCGCCAGGGAATCTCAATGCCCGCCATCTGGCTCACCATGCGGTAGAGCAAGCGCGCCGGCGGCACGGCCAGCCAGCGCCAACTGGAGGGAAGCTGCTGCGCGGCCTGGCACAGGCGCAGGCAGGCCAGCACACGAAAAGCCGGGTCCAGCAACGCGCCCTTGAACGCGAGCCCGGAGTCGGTGTATCCGAATTTGCGGTGGGTGTCGGCTTTCAGGGCGTGCATATCATTTTGTCCAGGGTAGGGTGAGCGGCGCCGGCGGGCGCGTTGAACCACGAAGCGGAATCACGCAGGCCTTCGGCATAGGGTGTCCACTGCATGCCGAGCCGGCCGGTGGCCGCGTGGGTGTCCAGGTGTATGTGCTGCGACCACAGGCCCAGCAGGCCGGGCGGCAGGGCATCGGGCAGCTTGATGTCGTGGTTGCCCAGCCGCTTCAGGGCCCGCTCGGCGATCTTCAGCGGCGGGCCCAGCAGCCAGGCATCCAGCTTGAGCCGGCGCCCGCCCAGGCGGCGCACGGGTGTGGCCTTGATCGCCAGGGCCAGGTCCACGAAGTACTCGTTCCATCGCGGGCTGTCGGGCGCCGCCAGGTTGAACACCGGTATCTTGCCCGGGGCCGTGGGCAGCCGCAGCGCCAGCAGCAGGGCCTGGCAGACGTCGTCGACATGGACCAGGTTGGCCCAACCGTCGCCCGCGATGCCGAGGTCGCCCAGGCGGCCGGCCTGCAGCCAGCGGCCTATGCGGCCTACCCACAGCTGGCTGCCGGGGCCGTATACGCAGCCCGGCCGCAGCATCACCGCCTCGCCGCCGTGCCGCACGAAGTCGTGCATGGCGGCCTCGGCCTCGCATTTGGCCTGGCCGTACCAGCCTAGGTCAGGACTCAGAGGGGCATCTTCGCGCACGGTACCCTCGGCAGAGCCGTAAACCGACATGGTGCTCAGGTGGACGATGCGCGGGCAATCGGCCTGCAGCGCGGCCTGCACCAGCGCACGCGCGCCGTCGGCGATCGATGCCGCATCACCCGCCACACAGTTGACCACCGCGTCAAAACCTTTCAGGGCCTGCGCCAGCTGGCGCGGGTCGCGGCTGTCGACTTCCAGCCAGCTCGCGGTGTTTTTCATGCGCCGGGAGGCGCCCGTGGCCGCGGCCCAGGGCGTGGCCTGCAGCATCTCCAGCAGGCGTGCGCCGATGTGGCCGGAAGCACCCAGTACCAGGACTTTCATGCGGCCTCCTTCATCTGCAGCGGTGCGCGCTCGGCGCGCAGCTGGCGCGACAGGAAGTCACCCAGCCGCAGCGACAGTGCGATCAGCGTCAGCGTGGGGTTGGCCTGGCTGGAGGTCGGGAAGGCCGCACTGCCGGCCACAAACAGGTTGCGCACCGAATGCACGCGGCAGTCAGCGTCGACCACGCTGCTGCGCGGGTCGGTGCCCATGCGCGCGGTGCCGATGTGGTGGCCGCCGTAGGCGCCGAAGCGCATCACGTCTTCTTCCAGGGTGTGGCGGTTGTAGTCGAATCGGGCCTTGCCGCTGCGCTCGAACTCCTCGGCCATCACGTCCAGGCTGGCGCCCAGAGAATCGATGTCGGCGCGGCTGTAGCGCCAGTCGACCTTCAGGCGCGGCATGCCCAGCGCGTCGACGGCATCAAGCAGTGTGACGCGGCTGTGGGCCTGCGGAATCTGCTCGCCGTGCACTTCCAGGCTGAAGCGGTTGCTGCGGTTGCGCAGGATCACCGAGGGGAATTTGCGGTCCGCCAGGGTGCGCTTGGTGAGCCAGTGCGCGAGAAAGCCGGTGGTGTCCAGCGGGTCGGAGAGGACGTTGAACAGGTGGCGTGCATACACACCGGCGGTCGGCGGCGCGCCGTCCTTCAGGCGCTTGCTGTATTCATAGCTGATCAGCTTGCGCGCCAGGAACAGGCCCGACAGCACGCCGCTGCGGTGCGAAGGATCGGTGATGCGCGGAAAGTGCAGGCGCGCCACCGCGTTGGCCAGGCCCAGGCGCCGCTGCTCGCCGGCGGCGACCGAGAGGCGGCGCCGGCAGTAAATGCCTTCGGGTGAAATTTCATAGCCGTGGCGCACGTCGCTGGTGGGGCCGTGCACGGTGAGCGTGCCGACATTGCCGGCGATATGGCACATGTAATAGCGGCCCACCACGTCATGCGCATTGCCCACGCCTTGCGGCGCCACGTCGCGCGAGGCCAGCAGCAGCCGCGCGGTCTCCAGGCCGCCCATGGCCAGCACCGTGTTGCGCGCGGCAACGGTGAATTGCGTGCCGGCCAGCGTGCGCACCTCGACCTCGCGCAGCGCCTGGCCGTCGCCCTGCAGCCGCAGCGCGGTGCAGTTGGCGCCCAGCAGCACGTCCAGCGTGGGGGCCAGCGCCAGCCGCCTGGCGTAGCGGCTGCCGAAATGGGTGGGGCAGGAAAAGCGCTCCAGCCCGTTGCTCAGAACACGTTCGCTGTCGAAACCGGCGATCAGCGGCCCCGTCCCCGGCTCCAGGGCGTCAGCCGCGTCGTAGAGAAAGCGCCCAGCCTCCGCCAGGGCGTTGGCGCGCGGATACCAGGGCAGCAGGTCCTCATACGAAATCGGCCAGCCGCTGTGCGGAATGTGGGCGCGGGTTTCAAAATCAATCGGGTCGAAAGGCATGCAGCGCCCGCCCCAGATGGCCGAGGAGCCGCCCAGCCGTCGCTGCCGGTATTTGCCGGGCGGGCTGTGCAGTTGCTCGTCGGCGACCTCGCCTTCATACAGGTCTTGTGTGGGCGCATGCGCCTGCAGCCGGCCCGACTCGAGCAACAGCACGGCGTGTCCCTGGTCGCTCAGTGAGAGTGCCAGCGCGATGCCGGCCGGGCCGCCGCCGACCACGCAAACATCGGCTTCCAGCCGGCTGCCGTTGGGAATGCTGTCGGCGTCCCGGATCATGCTTTGCCGTCCTGTGAAACCGCTGCGGCACGCAGCGGGCGCCCGGCCACGCCGAAGTCGCGCTGGTGGATATGCGCCACGCTGCCGAAGAAGTGCGCGATGGAAAACTGTTGTTCGTACAGCGCCCGGCCGTTGCGTTCCAGCGCGGCGCGCAATTCGCCGTCCTGCAACACACGCTGCAGGCCGGCGGCGATGCCGGCCACATCACCGGGCTGCACAAAGCAGGCATTGACGCCGTCGCTGAGCACCGAGGGAATTTCGCCGACGGGGCTGCACACCACCGCGACGCCGTTGGCCAGCGCCTCCAGGATCACCAGCGGCAGGCCCTCGTCGTAAGAAGGCAGGACCAGCACGTCGGTGCGCGCCATCATCCTGGCTGCCTGCTGCTGGTCCGACCACCCGGCAAAACGCACAAAACCGCTGATGCCCAGCGCCCTGGATTTGGTTTCGTAGGCATGCACGTCGCCGCCACCGGCCAGGGTTACTTCAAGGTGGGCGGTGTCAAAGCCGGGCAGGGCCAGCGCCTGCAGCAGGTCGGAAACGCCTTTGCGCTCCGACAGGTTGCCCAGGAACAGCACACGCTGCACGGCCGAATCGCCGGCGACGCGGCGCGCATGGGTGGGTTCGGGCACGCCGTTGATGACGATGTCCACGCGCTGGGGCGCCACGCCCAGCTCTTCAATGACAAAGCGCCGCGCGGCCGAGCCCAGCACCACACAGCTGGCCGGCAGCGAGAACACCCAGCGCGTCAGCGCCTGCAGCGGACGCGACAGCGAATGGTAAAAGTGGTGCAGCTGCGCCGCATGCAGGTGCAGCACCACCGGCACGCCGAGCGCGCGGCAGGCGGTGATGATGGCGCCCTTGCGAAACAGGCTCAGCCGTTCGGCCATGTTGACGTGCACGCCGGCCAGCCGGCCGCTGAGCCTGCCGCGCGCGATGCGCGCCAGCGCCGTGGCCAGCACCCAGAAGGAATACAGGGCGTTGGCGCCGCCGCGCGTGTCAAGCGGCCGGAGCTCGGCCGCGTTGGCGGATGCGATGGCCGCCGAAGAGGCCTGGGCCTGGATCAGGTAGTCGGCCACCTTGAACATGCCGCCGCCCATGGGCGTCCAGGGGCAGGCAATGTAGATATAGCGGCCTTCGCGTTCTCGGATGGCGCTGCGCGGCAGCGATTCACTTCGCATGGAGATTACTTTCCGGGATAGGGGTAGAGGCAGAAGAGGCGGCGGGGACAGGAATGTCGGGGCGCCTGGTCGCGCCGAACAGCGCGCGTTTGAAGAAGCCGGTCATGGGCCGTTCCAGCCACACATAGGAGAGGCCGCCCGCCACCACCACCGCCACGCCCACGGCCAACACGATGGCCAGGCTGTCCTGCGCGCCCAGGCGCTTGAGCGCCTGCACGCCGGCCGGTACCACAAAGGTGTGCGACAGGTAAATCGAATACGAGGCATCACCCAGGAAGGAGAGGCGGCCCGCCAGCGGCGCGCGCACGGTCCAGGGTTCCATCCATACGGCGCCCAGTACGATGAGCGCGGCGCCGGCGCCCCAGGTGGCGAAACGGTCGGCCGAATGGCCCCAGTCAGGGGCGAACATGTAGACAGCGCCCGCCGCCATCACCACCAGGCCCGCCAGCGGCCCGGGGCGGCGGAAATGCAAAAAAGCGTGGGCGATGCAGACGCCGAGGATGAATTCGAAGACGATGGTCTGCGCATAAAAATTCAGCACGACCGAATCCGGCAGCAGGTAACCCGCCGCGAACACCAGCCCGAAGGCCGCCAGGCAAAACCGTATGCGCGGTGCACCGAGGGCGATGGCCGCGGCGAATATCGCATAAAACAGCATCTCGAAATTCAGCGTCCAGCCGACCGGCAGCGTGGGCTGCACCAGGCCCCAGGGGCTCACAGCGGGAATGAAAAGCAGCGAGGCCGCAAGATGGCCGGGCTCCACCGAGGAGCGCGCGGCCAGGGCCGGCATGGCCAGCAGCAGGGCCACCTTGAGCAGGGTGTAGAACCAGTAGAGCGGCGCGATCCTGAGCAGGCGGCGGCGCATGAAAACCCAGGCGGCACCGGGTTGCGAGGGGCCGGCCGGTATCGAGGCCGTGGACATGGCCATCACGAAGCCGCTGATCACAAAAAAGATGTCCACCCCGGCCGAACCCGCGCCCCAGTAGTGGCTGGGACCGGTGCCGCTGATGTGCATGGAAATCGCCTGCGTGATGTGCATCACCACGACCAGCATGGCCGCGGCAAAGCGCAGCACCTGCACGCCGCTGAATTGCCGTGTCTCGACCTTCAATGGATGGCCTCCTGCGCCGGCTCTTTGAGCACCCTGCTGGCGATGGCTTCGCGCGCAGGGCGTTGGGGCCGCAGCAGGCCGCGCAGCAGGCCGGCGGCATTGAAGCACCAGGACACCACGGCATACAGCGCCTTGGCGGCGGAGCGCTTGCGCCAGGTCATCAAGAGCACAGGCGCGCCGGCGATGGCGCAGAACAGGGCCAGGCGCCAGGGGGCCGTCATCGGCCACAGCGTGACGCTGGCCAGCACCGCCCACCAGCCCAGCACCGCGATGTAAAGGCGCAGTTCGCGCAGGCCCCGCAGCGCCAGGGGCAGGCGGGGCTGGCCAACCGCGGCGCGAACCAGCTCGCCCAGGCCGCAGATGTAGTGTGTGCGCCAGCGCCGCATCAGCAGGCGGTAGGGCGGCGCGTCGTGGCCCCAATGGTTGGCCGCGTCGACGGGCAGGCGCCACAAGCGCCAGCCCAGCGCGCGCAGCCGTATCGCCAGGTCGAACTCTTCGTAGCTGTGCAGGTTGCGGTCTGAAAAATAACCGGCCGCCTCGATGGCGCTGCGGCGGTAAAGGCCGCCGCCGTCCAGCCTGTCGACATGGCCCGGCTGCAGGTGCGGCGATGCGCGTTCCCCGCGGGACATGTACTCGAGGCTTTCGGTGTTTTGCTCCACCACGCGGCCGCCCACGCCGGCCACATCGGCATGCGTGTCCAGGAAGGCCAGGGCCTGTTCAAGGAATCCTTCGCGCATCTGCATGTCGCCGTCGAGGATGTAGACGAACTCGCCGCGCGAGTGCTGGTAGCCCAGCTGCGGGCCCGCGCCGCAGCAGCGCTCTTCGGGGTTGGCCAGCTGGACGATGCGTATCGGGTAGGCGCTGGCGAGCTCCACCGTGCGGTCGCTCGAATACGAGTCCGCGAGGATCACCTCGCCGCCCACGGCGGCCACCGCGCGCAGCGCGCTTTCCACGGTGGCCTCTATGCGCCGCTCTTCATTGAGCGCCTTGATGACGACCGAGACACGGCAACGCGGCGCGGCGGTGTGGGCTGAGGGTGCGCGTGCCTGCTGCGATGCAGGCGGCGTCTGCGCCGTTCGCAGCGTTGGCAGCGTTTGCGGCGCCTGGGGTGGGAGGGGTGTCTTGCCAAACGGTATCGGGTTCATTCTTATCCTGCTTCAACGGGGCTGGCGGCGCGTGCCGGCACGGTGCGGCGCACGCGCCAGTGCTGCCAGTTCCTGACCAGCGAGCCCGGCATGAAAAGCGCCATGGCCGCCGTCAGCCACCAGCGTTTGCTGCCGGCCGCGCGGCGCGCCTTCAGCAGCCAGGTCCAGCCTTCACGGCGGCTGCCGGCGCCCAGCGCCTGGCGCGCCAGCGTGAGCCTGTACTGGGCCACCAGCCACAGCGCGGAGCCGCGCCGAGCGGACGGCATGGCGCCCGACAGCGCGCGCGCTTCCATGCGCTCCAGGAATGGCGGCATGGCCAGCGGCGCATGCCCGCTGCTGAGGCTGCCTTCAACGGCGAGCCGGTAAGCCATGAGCGGCGAATGGACCAGTGCGACCGGCGCCTGCTCGGCCAGGCGAAACCACAGGTCCAGGTCCTCGCCGTGCGACTCGCCGGGCGGAAAGCAGGGCTGCATGCGCAGCAGCCGTGAACGCCGCACCGAGACGGCGCTGGTGCACAGCGTGGGCGAGGCCATCCAGCGCCGCGGCAGGTCGGCGATCAGTTCGATGTCGGGAGAACGCGGCATCTCGGGCCAGCGCGGCGGCCACATGTCCTGGGTGTCGGGCACCGGCAGGTAGTCGGCGGCCACGGTGTCGGCTTCGGGGTAGTTGGCCTGCACGCGTGCCAGCGTCGCGAGGTAGTCCGGGTGGTGCCAGTCGTCGGCGTCGAGAAAAGCCACCCACTCGCCGCGCGCCAGCGCGATGCCGTGGTTGCGCGCGGCGGAGACGCCGGCATTGGCCTGGCGCACCAGGCGCACCCGGGCGTCGGTGAAAAAGCTGACGAGTTCGGCGCCGCCGTCGGTCGAGCCGTCGTCGACCACGATGACTTCGTAGTCGGTGTAGCTCTGCGCCAGCACCGACGCGAGGGTGTCGCTGATGTAGGGCGCCTTGTTGTAAAGCGGAATGATGATGGAAAATTTCATGGGCTTAGGAGCGCAGCCGCGCGGTGGCCAGGGAAGGATGGGGGTCTCCGGGCGCTGCGGAATTTCTGGCGAAGGCGGAAGCGGGAGCGGCACGGGGCATTGGCGGCGTCCTCGCCACCTTGCGCCGGCGTTCCCGGACTTCACGGCCGGCGGCGGCCAGGGCCATCAGCAGCAGGACGTGGGCGATGAGTTCGGGGCCGTAGCCGAAAAGCAGCAAGGGAACTTCACTGATGGCGCGCAGCGCCAGCGCCACGAACAGCGCCAGCGTGAGCCCGCCGCTGGCGCGGGCATAGCGGATGGAAAGCACCAGCAGCACCAGCGAATACAGCACCAGCGCCGCCGCACCCACGGTGCCCGAGCGCGACAGCGTGTCCATGAACTGGTTGTGCGCGTGGGTCGCGTTGGGCATGCCGATGGCCTCGCGAAAGCTCGCATCCCATAGCGTCGGCCCGTAGCCGAACACCGGGTTGCGCTGCCATTCGTCGTAGGCGATGGCCCAGATCTGGTCGCGCCCCGTCATGGAGGCGAGCTGCGCGCCCTGGGCACTGTCAAAGAAGCTGCTCAGGCGCGCGTCGATGTCGCCGAACATCAGCAGGGCGGCCAGGCCGGCGACGGCGGCCATGAAAGCCAGCAGCGCGACGATGCCGAACTCGGGCCGCACAGGGTCGCCCACGCGGCGCATGAAGCCTGGGCCTTGCCGCACGAGCAAAATGCAGGCGGAGCACAGCACAAATGAAATCCACGCCGTTTTGGACTGCGCAAGGAAGAGAACGCCCAGCCCCATGGCCCAGGCCAGGCGGTTGAGCCACACCCGCTGCAGGGGGCGCGCGAGCAGGCACAGCAGGCCCAGTTGCGCCAGCATGCCCAGCGACACCGCGTGAGGGGCCAGACCCGCCAGCCGCGGCACGCCCGGCAGCAGGCCCTGGGTGTAGGAGGCATCCAGCACCAGGCTGGGCTTGAAGGGAATCAGCAGCAAGCCGGCGGCAAGGAACACCAGCAGGGCGTTGCGCGCGGCGCCAAACGCCAGGTCACGCTCGGTGGCGGTGGCCAGCACGGCCGCAAAACCAATCACCAGCGGGTACACATAGTCATGCGAGACCTGCGGGTGGGCGCCCAGCAGGGCCGGCGCGGCCACGGTGCACACCCAGAACGTGAGGAAGGCCACCAGCAGCGCGGAAGGCGCCTGCGCGGCCTTGTCGCGGCGTATCAGGTGCGTGATCAGGCGTTCACCGGCCAGGGTGAGCAAGAGCAGCGAAGCCAGCGGCTGCAGCAGCGAGACCAGCGGGTGGCGCACGATCACGGCCACCTCGTCGAACTTCATGTTGCTGCTGGAAAGGTCGCGGCCGGAAAGCAGATTGGCCAGCGCCACCATCAGCAACATGGCGTAGAAGATGAAGTGCATGTAGCCGTGTGCGCGGCGCGAGGTCACATGGACCGCGCCGGCCATGCCCAGTGCCGCCATCAGCGCCGCCAGGATGGCGCCGGCGACGAGTACTGAAATCACGATGGGCTGGTCCATGGGGAATGGTTTCCTCGGTCAGGGGCGCTGCTCGCCCAGCGCGGCGGGCAGGGCGCCGGCGGTTTGGGCCGCGGGGCGGCGCAGGAAGCCGGCCAGGCGGGGCACAAAGCGAATCACCATGTCGGAGGCGTCGGGGCCCAGCAGTTGCGGCCGCAGCAGCAGCAACAGCGCGGGCAGTGCAGCGGCGGCCAGGCTTGCCGCCGCCAGCGAGAGCAGGGGCATGTCGAACTTCGCCACCAGGTGTTGCGCCCCGAGTGCGCCGGCAATGCACAGCGCGCTCAGCAACAGGCCGCGCAAGGCGTCCGGCAGCAAGGCCGTGGCGCGCAGGTCCAGCGCGCGGAAAGCCGCCGTGGCGACGACAAGCGCGCGCAGCACCAGCAACCCGCCTGCGACGGCCGCGGCAACATGGATGCCCTGGCCGGCCAGCAGGTAAAAGCCCAGCGCGCCCAGGGCGACCAGCGGCAGCTGCAGCATGAACTCGTAGTGCTTGCGGCCCGTGTTCCATAGCACCGGTGTCGAGAGGCCCCAGATGACATAGGCCGGCATGCACAGGAACAGCGTTCCCAGCACCCAGGCCGCGTCGCTCCAGGCCGGCCCGTAGAGCACGCGCACGATGTCGCGCGAGACAAAAGCCAGCGTCACGAAGGCCGGCAGGCCCAGTACCACGATGGTGGCCAGCATCTGCAGGTAGGCGCGACCAAGGCGGGGCGTGTCGCTTTGCAGGCGCGCGCCCGCCGCCAGGAAGGCCGGCTGCAGCGCGCCCAGCAGCAAGGTGTTGGGCATGGTGGCCAGGTTGTAGGCCACGTTGTAAAGGCCCAGGGCCTGCGCGTTGAGCAGGCGGCCTATCAGCACGCGGTCCAGGTTGTTGAGCACCCAGTTGACGATGTTGGTGAAGAAGACCGTGTGCCCGGTGCCTACGGCGGCGCGCGCATCGGCATACCAGAGCAGGGGGCGCACCGCGTGCGGCTTGAGCGCGTAGCTGGCCGCCAGTTGCACGGCCACCTGGACCAGCCAGGCCGCGACCAGCGAGGCCTCGCCGCGTCCCATCAGCGCCATCGGCAGGCCCACCGCGATATAGCCGGCCGCGTAGCTGCCCACCTGCACCAGGCCCACTGCGCGGAAATTGAGGTCGCGCTGCAGCAGGTAAGTAGCAGGCTGGGCGGCAGCGCTTAGCAGGCAGGCCAGCGACAGCCATTCAATGACGGCCTGCGCGCGCGGTTCGCGGAAATAGGCGGCCAGCAAAGGCGCCAGCAGGTAGAGGGCCAGCGTGGTCGCAAGGCCCACAATGATCTGCCAGGTCCAGGCAAAGCGCACGTCTTCGTCGCTCAGGTTCTCGCGCTGCAACAGGCTCCAGCTGAAACCGAAGCCGGACACAAAGGTGGCAAAGGTCAGCACCACCATGCCGATGGCGAAGATACCGAAGATCTCCGGGCCCAGCGTGCGCGCCAGGACGACCTGGGCCATCAGCTGCAGCGCGAAGCGGGCGACAGTGGACGCCGCGCTCCATTTGACCGCCGCGACACCGGGCCGGCCGAGTCCGCTCATACTCAGGGCCTTCCCGCCTTGTAGCGCCGCACGGCGATCACGGCCATCAACACCAGTGTCGCCAGCAGCATGCCGTAGGAGCGCCAGCCGGATTCGCCCGCGCCGCTTTCATCGTCGGCCGCGAAAGCCTGCGGCGGATTCGGGCGTATGTCGGGGCTGTAGACCGCGCGCACCTTGACGCTGTCGGCACCGGCCTGCAGTTTCATGGGTGTGCTTTTTGCGGCACTTGCCTTGGTAACCAAGGGCTGCGGCGGTGGCTGGTCGGAGGAGTCGGAGTAGGCCGATGCGGAAGCCATCCAGGCGGCCAGCACGGCGGTCATTAGAGCTTTGAACATTGAATTTCCTCTCTGTCAAAAGCAGAAAATTGGCAGAGGATGAGTGTGTTGTGCAGTGCAGCAATCGGCAATAGTCCGAACGGCCCATGGCCTGGTTTGTGCTGGTGAAAGCAGATGTGTCTTGTCCTCATTCGGTGCGGGTTGTGTGTCAAGACGAATCAGGCGCTGACCACCGGTCGAAGGGGGCCGTTCGGACTATTGCGCGCAGTCGCCGGCGCATGCATGGTTTTCTCGGCCGGTGCTTCCGTCCGGTAGCCATCGGGGTTGCGCTGCTGCCAGTGCCAGGAATCGCGGCACATGTCGTCGATGCTGCGGGTGGCGCGCCAGCCCAGGACGCTGCGGGCCAGCGACACGTCGGCGAAGTACTGCGCCACGTCGCCCGCGCGCCGCGGTGCGAATTCGAATGGGATGGGCCGGCCGCTGGCGCGCTCGAAGGCGCGCACCACACCCAGCACGCTGGTGCCCTGGCCGGTGCCCAGGTTGAGGGTGAAGCTCTCGCCTCCCGCCAGCAGCGATTGCACCGCGGCCACGTGGCCGGCGGCCAGGTCGGACACATGGAGGTAGTCGCGCACACCGGTGCCGTCGGGGGTGGGGTAGTCGCTGCCGAAAACCTGCAGCCGCGCGCGCTTGCCCACAGCCACCTGGGTCACAAAAGGCATCAGGTTGTTGGGAATGCCGTTGGGGTCTTCGCCGATCAGGCCGCTGGGGTGTGCGCCCACAGGGTTGAAATAGCGCAACACGCCGGTGCGCCACGAGGGGTCTGATGCGCGCAGCGATGCCAGGATGTCTTCGCACATGCGCTTGCTGTGGGCATAGGGGCTCTCGGGCGCGCAGGGAAAGGTTTCATCAATCGGCACCGTGGCCGGGTCGCCGTACACCGTGGCGCTAGAAGAAAACACCACGGAGCGGCAAGCAGGTGTTGCAGCCATCGCTTCGAGCAGGCTCACGAGACCGCTCACATTGTTGCGGTAGTACATGAGAGGCTGCTGCACGCTTTCACCGACGGCCTTGAATCCGGCGAAGTGCACGGCGGCCACGCAGCGGTGGCGCCGCAGCACCTCGGCCACCCAGGCGGTGTCCAGTACATCGCCTCTTTCGCAGGGCACGCGCCGGCCTGTCAGTTGCTCCAGCCGCTCCAGCACGGCAGGGTGGCTGTTCGAGAAATCATCAAGGATGACCGGCTGCAAGCCGGCCTCGACCAGGGCCACGAAAGTGTGGCTTCCGATATAACCGGCGCCGCCGGTCAGCAGCACGCTGGGGGTGTTTTGTGTCATTGGATTCATGGATAGGAAAGCTGCCGGGCAGCGGTTTGATGTGCCAAACAACGCATAGCAAGGGGCGCGGCAAACGCTGTGACGGCGCGGCCACGCCTCTTTGCTTGAGACGGCTTCAGTGTCTTTGTGGCGAGGGTAGAAAGCGTGTCAGCGTAAGCCGCGAGCGTGCGTGGGATGGCGTGACGAGGCCCTAAAGCGTGTCGATTCGTTCAGTAAGAACTTGTGAGTGAAACGCGAAAAACGCCTGCCGGCGTGGGTGTGCTTCGCGCATGCGCGGCGAGTGCCGGCTTGCCGCGCCGGACAAAAAGTCACAAAGCTTGCCAAGGCTTGCGCCGTGTATGTGTGGCGCGCTTGCGACTGAATGGCGAAGGCCGCATGCACGATGCGGTGCGGCCATAAAAAAAGCCCGGAAGCATCCGGGCTTTTTGTGAGAGGGTGTGCGGCGCTTACATGCCCGCGTAGTTGGGCCCGCCGCCGCCTTCAGGCGTGACCCAGACGATGTTTTGCGTCGGGTCCTTGATGTCGCAGGTCTTGCAGTGCACGCAGTTCTGCGCGTTGATCTGCAGGCGGTCGCTGTTGTCGGGGTTCTTCACGAACTCATAGACACCGGCGGGGCAGTAGCGGCTTTCCGGGCCGGCGTACTTGGCCAGGTTGATATTGACCGGCACGCTCGCATCCTTGAGCGTCAGGTGTGCGGGCTGGTGCTCTTCGTGGTTGGTGTTGGAGACGAACACCGAGCTCAGGCGGTCGAAGGTGATCTTGTTGTCGGGCTTGGGGTACACGATGGGCGTGCACTCGGCCGCAGGCTTGAGCTTGGCGTAGTCGGGAATGCTGTTGTGGATGGTCCAGGGTGGCGACTTGAAGCCCAGCTTGGGCAGCAGCCAGTGCTCGATGCCGGTCATGAAGGCGCCGACGTAGAGGCCCTTCTTGAACCAGGACTTGAAGTTGCGCGACTGGTTCAGCTCCGCTGCCAGCCAGCTCTTGGCATAGGCCTCGGGGTAGGCGGCCAGCTCGTCGTGCTGGCGGCCCGCGGTGACGGCGTCATAGGCGGCCTCGGCGGCCAGCATGCCGCTCTTGATGGCTGCGTGGCTGCCCTTGATGCGGGCGGCATTGAGGTAGCCGGCTTCGCAGCCGATCAGCGCGCCGCCCGGGAACACGGTCTTGGGCAGGCTCAAAGCGCCGCCCGCGGTGATGGCGCGCGCGCCGTAGCTCAGGCGTTTGCCGCCTTCAAGATACTGTTTGATGCTGGGGTGCGTCTTCCAGCGCTGCATTTCTTCAAACGGGCTCAAGTAGGGGTTGCTGTAATCGAGGCCGGTGACCATGCCCAGCGTGACCTTGTTGTCTTCCAGGTGGTACATAAAGCCGCCGCCGTAGGTCTGGCTGTCCATGGGCCAGCCGGCGGTGTGGATCACCAGGCCCGGCTTGTGTTTGGCCGGGTCGATTTCCCAGAGTTCCTTCACGCCGAGCGCATAGCCCTGCGGGTCGCGGCCTTCGTCGAGCTTGAAGCGGTTGATGAGCTGGCGGCCCAGGTGGCCGCGCGCACCTTCGGCGAACACGGTGTATTTGCCGTGCAGTTCCATACCGAGCTGGAAGTTGTCGGTGGGCTGGCCGTCCTTGCCGATGCCGAGGTTGCCGGTGGCCACGCCCTTGACGGAGCCGTCTTCGTTGTACAGAACTTCAGCCGCTGCAAAGCCCGGGAAGATTTCAACGCCCAGGCCCTCGGCCTGCTGCGCCAGCCAGCGCACCACATTGCCCAGGCTGATGACGTAGTTGCCTTCGTTGTGGAAGCAGTCGGGCACAAAGAAGCCCGGTGTCTTGACCGCGCTTTTCTCGCTGAGGAACAGCACCTCGTCGGCGGTGACGGGCTGGTTCAGTGGCGCGCCCTGGGCTTTCCAGTCGGGCAGCAGTTCGGTCAATGCTTTCGGGTCCATCACCGCGCCCGAGAGAATGTGTGCGCCGGGCTCGGAGCCTTTTTCGAGCACCACGACGGAGATGTCCTTGCCTTTTTCGGCCGCGAGTTGCTTCAGGCGAATCGCGGTGGACAGGCCGCCGGGGCCGCCGCCCACCACGACCACGTCGTATTCCATCGCCTCACGGGGGCCGAACTGGGCCAGAATTTCTTGGGTATTCATCGGGGACTCGCTGATAATGATTTTTCAGGAAGGATTGTCGGTCTCGCGTTGGATTTTATGTCGCGAATGCAATGATGCGAACGGTCGTTCTCTTTTGTGCGGTTTAAATCAGAGAGGAGCCTCTAATGGCTTACAGCATTGACCTGACGGGGCGTGTCGCCCTCGTGACCGGCGCCTCGGGCGGCTTGGGTGCGCAGTTCGCCGCCACATTGAGCCGTGCCGGCGCGGCCGTGGTGCTGGCCAGCCGCAGGCTGGACAAGCTCAAGGACCTGCGCGCACAGATCGAAGCAGCCGGCGGCGATGCACATGTCGTCGAACTCGACGTGACCGACCACGCGAGCATCAAGGCCGGCGTGGCCCATGCCGAAACTGAAGTCGGCCCCATCGACATCCTGGTCAACAACTCAGGCGTGAGCACAACGCAGCGCCTTCAGGACGTGGGCGAAGAAGACTACGATTTCATTTTCAACACCAACGTCAAGGGCGCCTTCTTCGTGGCGCAGGAAGTCGGCAAGCGCATGCTGGCCCGCGCGCGAGGCGCGGCGCCCGGCACTTTCGCCGGCGCGCGCATCATCAACATCGCCTCCATGGCGGGGCTGCGCGTGCTGCCGCAGATCGGCGTGTACTGCATGAGCAAGGCTGCCGTGGTGCAGATGACCAAAGCCATGGCATTGGAGTGGGGCAAGTTCGGCATCAACGTCAACGCGATCTGCCCCGGCTATATTGACACCGAGATCAACCACCACCACTGGGAAACCGAGCAGGGCAAAAAGCTGGTGCAGATGCTGCCGCGCAAACGCGTCGGCAAGCCGCAGGACCTGGATGCGCTGCTGGTGATGCTGGCCAGCGGCGAGAGCCATTTTGTCAACGGTGCGGTTATTGCGGCGGATGACGGCTTCGGCGTCTGAACCGGTCCACAACATCAATCAATTCATCAATCAATTCGCGCAGAGAGAGAACAACATGCTGGATTCCGTAGTGCCTTACCTCGGCCCCATAGGCCTGATCTTCCTGGCCCTGCTCGCGGGCGTGGTCAGCCCCGGTCCGAGTTTTGTGCAGGTCGCGCGCATCGCGGTGTCGCGCTCGCGCGCCGACGGTCTGGCCGCCGCGCTGGGCATGGGCCTGGGTGCGCTGGTGTTCGCCGCGCTGGCGCTGGCTGGGCTGCAGGCGCTGTTGGCCGCCTTGCCCGGCGTCTATACGGCGCTCAAGATTGTGGGCGGCCTGTACCTGATGTGGATCGCCTTCAACATCTGGCGTGGTGCGCGTCAGCCGCTGGATATGGGCGTACAGGACAAGGGCGCTGCGCGCCGCACGGTGCTGCAATCGTTTCGCCAGGGCCTGGTCACGCAGCTGAGCAATCCCAAGATCGTGGTGGTTTACAGCAGCGTGTTCGCGGCACTGCTGCCCGCGCAGTTCCCCCTGCCCGCCGCCATCCTGGTGCTGGCCGGCGTGCTGGTGATGGAAACCGGCTGGTATGCCGTGGTGGCGGTGGTGCTGTCTTCGTCCGTGCCACGCGCCGCTTACTTGCGCAGCAAGGCCGTGGTAGATCGCACGGCCGCCGGCGCGATGGGCTTGCTCGGCTTGCGATTGGTCGCGACCGCGCACACGGCCTGATTGATGCTGACCGGCATTCTGGCCGGGCTCGCGGCGGGCGCGCTGTGGGGCCTGGTGTTTGTGGCGCCGCGCATGCTCGAAATGGGCGCGGGCGGCTATTCCTCGATTGACCTCACGGCCGGGCGCTTTGCGGTCTACGGCCTGATGGCCGCGGGGGTCATGCTGGTGGGGCTGCGCAGCCGGCGCCTTCCCACCTGGCGGCAGGCATGGGCCGCGCTGCTGATGAGCGTGCTGGGTTTCAGTGGTTATTACCTGCTGCTGGTGCTGGCTATACGCGATGCGGGCACTGAAGTGCCTTCGCTGGTCATAGGCACCATCCCGATATGGGTCATGTTGCTGGGCAAGCCGCAGGGCCTGCGCTGGGCTGCGCTGCTGCCGGGGCTGGCGCTCACGCTGGCCGGGCTGGTGCTCATGATGGGCTCCACGCATGAGGCCGGGCAGGGCGAGGCTGCGCATTTCTGGCGCGGCATGTTATTTGTGGCGGGCTCGTTGGTGTGCTGGACGGTGTTTGCCATCCTCAACTCCGCCTGGCTCAAGCGCCACCCTGAAGTCAATGCCACCGACTGGGCCAACTGGCTGGGTGTGGCCACGGGCCTGGGCGCGCTGCTGATGTGGCTGGCCGCGGGATCCGATGCCGGCATGCTGGCCGCGCGCGGGGACCGCTGGACCTTTGTGCTGCTGTGCGTGGTGGCCGGTGTGGGCTCGACCTGGCTGGCGACCATCCTGTGGAACATGGCCAGCCAGCGGCTCAGCGCCAGCCTGTGCGGGCAGCTCATCGTCAGCGAGACGATTTTTGCGCTGCTGTATTCCTTTGCCTGGGACGGCCGCTGGCCCACCCTGGTGCAACTTGTCGCCTGCGTGCTGTTCACGCTGGGCATTCTTGCCTCCATCAGGGCGCATCGTTAGGCGGGTATTGCCATGAAGATCGAAATCCCCGAGAAGAAAAAGCTGGTCCATGAAATGCGCATTCCAATCCGTTGGGGCGACATGGATGCCATGGGCCACCTCAACAACGGCAGCTACTTTCGCTACCTCGAAACCGTACGCATTGAGTGGATGTATGCAATCGGTTGCCGGCCCGATCCGCGAGGTGAAGGGCCGGTCATCGTCAACGCGTTTTGCAATTTCTACAAGCAGCTCGAATACCCGGGCGACGTGCTGATGAAGATGTATGTCAGCGACCCCGGCCGCAGCACGTTTGAAAGCTGGGCCACCATGGAGCGGACCGACGCGCCGGGCGTGATTTATGCGGCGGGTGGCGCCACCACGATCTGGGTGGATTTTCCGGCGCAGAAGTCACGGCCGCTGCCGGACTGGATGCGCAAGATCGTTGAATAAGTGCAGCCAAGAAAATTCTTACTCCCTCTCCCTCTGGG
>NZ_JBFUGK010000049.1:0-39837 GCF_056402935.1 Polaromonas sp. P3_B1 | reverse complement strand
GTCTGGGTCCCTTCGCTTCGCTACGGGCARCCTGTGGTGCTCGAGCCAAGCGGGGTCAAAAACAACTCGCCTGCGGCTCAAACACGTTTTTGCCCTGATCCGCTTGTCTCTGCGCTCCTCGGCCCAGCCAGGACGGGGAAGTCCGAATACAAGAAGAAAAATACCGAACTCCAAAACAAGGACACGCCACGGCGTGTCCTTGTTGTTTCAAGTATTCGGGGTTGTGTCTTCGGCTGTTTGGCTGTTGGTAGTCGGGCCCCTTGTGTATGCGCCGAGGAGCGCAGGTCCAGACGGATAAGGGCAAAAACGTGTTTGAGCGAAGCGAGTTGTTTTTGACCCCGTCTGGACCGAGCACCACAGGCTGCCCGCAGCGAAGCGGAGGGACGCAGATACCAGGGTCGCCTTTTCTTTTGCTTACTTTTGGTGTTTGCGTAACTTCGCTGCGCGAAGTGAGCAAACCCCGCGCGCGTAGCGCGCCTTTTGGCGAACAAAAGAAAACCCGCTTTGCGGGTTTCGATAAAAGTGAGTAGCTGCCGGGCTACCCCCGGCCAGCCAACCTCAGCAGAGTAAGCAGAAAGACGAAGAGAGCGGGAAGGAGAGAAGGGGGAGAGCGCACTTGCCGGAGCAAGACCCGGCAACCAGTCACCTGGGCAACACGCAGTCGCCCCCCGCGACTGCTACCATCCCGAGCCATGAACCGCCGCACCTTCCTGGCCGCCACAACGGCCGCTTTGACCGGAGATTTCGCCATGGCCGACCTGCCCAAAGTAGGCTCACTCGATGACGTCCTGCGCTGGCTGGACACGCTGGACAAGGCGGCTGCCGTCAAAACCACGGGTCAGTGGCCCATGGTCTCGGTGCTGGAGCACATGGCGCAAAGCGTGGAGATGAGCCTGGACGGTTTTCCGCAGCCCAAGAGCGCTTTTTTCCAGAGCACGGCCGGCTCGGCGGCATTTGCGTTCTTCAAGTGGCGTGGCCACATGAGCCACAGCCTCAGCGAGCCGATTCCCGGTGCGCCAGCCCTTCACCGCGAAGGCGACTGGCGGCCCGCATCGGCCCGGCTGCGTGCCGCGATTGAGCGCTTCACGCGCCACCAGGGCGCGTTGAAGCCGCACTTCGCCTATGGCGCACTCAGCAAGGCCGACTTTGCGTTGGCTCATGCCTTCCACATCGCCAACCACCAGGACGAAATCGTCGTACAGGTCCGCTAGAACAGCTGGTCGGTGGTGTTGGAGTCGGCGCGCTCCGGATCTCTTTTCTCTTCGGCAAGCGGCACCTCACCAGCGCGCGCAAGCGTGGATGCGCGCACGCCCAGCAGGCGCAGTTTTTTCTCGAGCGGTACGCGCTTGAGGCACTGGCCGGCCAGGCGCCGAATCGTGGCGCCGTCGTCGGTATAGCTGTCAGCGGTCTGGTCGCGCGTGGCGATCTTGAAGTCGTCGTAGCGCAGCTTGATGCCTATGGTTTTGGCGACATAGCCCTTGCGCTGCAGGTCCTCGCCCAGCCGCAGGCACAGGTCGGTGAAGATGGCACCCAGCTCGGCCTTGTGGCGCACCGCGTGCAGGTCGCGGTCGAAGGTGGTTTCGCGGCTCATGCTGACCGGCTCGCTCTCGGTCACCACCGGGCGGTCGTCGCGGCCCCAGGCGGCCTCGTGCATCCAGGCACCGGTGGCCTTGCCGAAGTTGTCCACCAGCCAGCCCGGGTCCTGCGCGGCGAGTTCGCCAATCGTGTGGACATGCAGCCTGGCGAGCTTCTCGCCGGCCTTGGGGCCTATGCCGTTGATCTTGCGCACATGCAGCGGCCAGATCTTTTCCTGCAGGTCGGATTCGTAAACGATGGAAATCCCGTTGGGCTTGTTGAACTCGCTGGCCATCTTGGCCAGCAGCTTGTTGGGCGCCACGCCCACCGAGCAGGTCAGGCCCGTCTTTTCAAAAATCGCTTTCTGGATCAGCCGCGCCAGCACGCGCCCGCCTTCGCGCTGGCCGCCGGGCACGTCCGTGAAGTCGATGTAGACCTCGTCCACGCCGCGGTCCTGCATCAGCGGCGCGATCTCCGTGATGGTGCTCTTGAAGAGCTGCGAGTACTTGCGGATTTCCGCGAAATCCACCGGCAGCACGATGGCCTGCGGGCACAGCTTGGCGGCCTTCATCATGCCCATGGCCGAACCCACGCCGAACTGCCGCGCCGCATAGGTGGCCGTGGTGATGACGCCGCGGCCCACATAGTCCTTCAGAAGCGGAAAGCTTTCGACCGGGATAAAACGCAGCGCGCGCTCGCCCTGCGCGGCCCGCAACTCCTCGTCGACCTTGCGCCAGCCGCCGCCTATGACCACCGGCAATCCCTTGAGCTGCGGGTAGCGCAGCAGCTCGACGGACGCAAAAAAAGCATCCATATCGAGGTGGGCAATGCGGCGAATCTTGGCCGCGGGGGAAGGGAACGGGTCGCTCACCCGGCAAGCATAGCAATTCGGGCCAGCGGGCCCCGCCGGCTCGACACGATTCGGTCCTATTTGGCCCACGCGGCTGCAAGGCTGGTGCAGCCCTGGCGACAGCAACAAGCGCGGCTGCAGGCAAATATTTCCGCTGTTATTTCCTTAGGGGATTTCTAAAATTCCGCCTTTGCCTAAAACAGCACAAGCGGCCCATGACGCGACCCAGCCTGCACCCCACAACAAGACCCCGAAAAGACACGATGAAACGATGGATCAAATGGAGCGCCGGCATCACCGGCGCGGTGCTGCTGCTGCTGGCCGGCACGGCCATAGTCGGAAGCCAGATGGCCGACAGCAAAAGCCAGCGCCAGATCAAGGTGGCCGTGCAGCCCGTGGCCATCCCGGCTGCGGCCCAGGCGCTGGAGCGCGGCGCCTACTTGTACAACTCGCGCGGCTGCGCCGACTGCCACGGCGCCAACGGCGCGGGCCGCGAATTCATGAACGACGGCAAGGGCATGCGCCTGGCCGCCCCCAACATCACGCCCGGTGAGGGCAATGTGGTGGCGCGCTACACACCCGAAGACTGGGTGCGCACCGTGCGCCACGGCGTCAAGCCTGACGGCCGGCCGGTGTTTGTCATGCCCAGTGAAGACTACAACCGCCTGACCGACGAAGACCTGGGCGCGCTGGTCGCCTACGTCAAGGCCATGCCACCCAAAATGGGCGGCGCCGCCGTGCTCGACCTGCCCTTGCCGGTGCGCGTGCTCTACGCGTTTGACGCGATCAAAGACGCCGCGCAAAAAATCGACCACACGCTGCCGCCCGCCAAGCCGATTGCCGAAGGCGTGACCGCGGCCCACGGCGCCTACGTCGCCAATATGTGCATAGGCTGCCACGGCGCGGGCCTGGCCGGCGGCAAGATCCCCGGCGGCCCGCCCGACTGGGCGCCCGCCGCCAACCTGACGCCGGGCGAGGGCAGTGCCATGCCGCGCTACAAAGACGCCGGCGCGTTTGTCGCCATGCTGCGCAGCGGCAAGCGCCCCGACGGCACGGCCATCAGCGTCATGCCCTTCGAATCCCTGCGCGCCCTCAACGACGTTGACGCGCAGGCGCTGTACGCCTATCTGCAGACGGTGCCGGCCAGGCCTTTCGGGCAGCGGTGACAGCGACAATCTCGCATGTCCAGTTCCGCTGCGTATGTACATCTGAAACCCGGAGGCCCTTTGCCTCCTGTATTGGCACAAGCGCCATTTCGGGCAATTGTGGTGGCCGATGCGGAGGTTTCAGCGCATTGGCGGGCAGAGGTCAGCAAGTGGTTGATTGATTGCGGTTGCCTGTACATGCTGGCGTGGGGTTGCGACTGCAGCTTGTGGGACGACTCGTTGGACATCGCCAATCTGGAGTCGTTTGGATTTGGGGAAATTMCAGAAGACAAATTCGTGATAACGAGCTGGCATGCCGAGGAGGAACTTGCCCAGGTATTCTGGTTTTCCAGGAACTGTGCGTCGCATCCAGCTGTCGCGCTGGAGCGCACGGTGATACTCCACATTTCCGACGAAGAACGGGAAAACGAATTCATCGCGATGTATCAAGGCGCTTGATTCATTTATTAGAGATCAACCGGCCTTTGTGGATCCCGCTCCGGCACTCTGGCATCATGGCCGGCATTGCCACCTCTTCCTGAAAGTGAATGCCATGCGCAAAGCCACCGGAACCTTTGAAGTCAAGCTAGCTCCGCAAGCGCTGGCGAATGCGGACGCCGGGCCGCTGATGGGACGCCTCTCCATCAACAAGACCTTCAGTGGTGACCTGCAAGCCACCAGCCAGGGCGAGATGCTCAGCGCCGGCACCGCCGTCAAAGGCTCGGCCGGCTACGTCGCGATGGAACGCGTGACCGGCACGCTGCACGGCAAAAGCGGCAGCTTTGTGCTGCAACACAGCGGCACCATGAACCGCGGCGCGCCGCAGTTGACGGTGAGCGTGGTGCCCGATTCAGGGACTGATGAACTCACCGGCCTGAGCGGCACGCTGGGCATACAGGTTGCCGATGGCAAGCATTCGTATGTGATGGACTATGAGATTGCACCGCGGGTGTGAGATGGCAGAGATGGTCGACAACACTATGGCGAGCCACCAAAAGTGTTGAGATGTTGAATTGGGCTGAAGATTCGAGAGACCCTGACATGAAATTCAAATCCCTCTTTGTGCCATCGCTGCTGGTGATATCCAGCCTTGTTGTCGGCTGGACAGCCAGCGCAGTGGTTTATCGAGGGCAGCATGCGATGGCCTCGTTCATGACGAGCTACTCGGCCTTGGCATACTTGCAAAAGGGTGACACGCCTGACGCCATGCTGGTGCTCCGTGCATCGGCGGAAGCAAACATACTGGAGGCCGATAAATACGGAGATTGGGAGCTTTGGGTTCAAAGTCCAAACGCAATGCCGAAATGGTTTTCCGGATATGAAAGCCTCAGATTGAAGTTACCGGAAAACACTCGTGGGCCTGTGGATGCGGAGTTTGACAGCAAGCTCAACGAGGTCTTAAAAGCAGCGGCAGAAAAAAATCAAACGGCCAAGTAAGGCTGCAGTCTGTTGAACTGCGCTGAGGCCCGACTGATAACTGGAGCAAACTTTGAGAAAAGTTAACCCATAACCAAGCAACGGTGAAGTAATTGAAGACACCGCTCGCTGGGCTGCACGTGGCAGAAGAGCGGTGGCGAGTAGTAGAGGCCACAGTGGAAAGAAATCTTAACTATCACTGCATTTTGTGCGTGCGCTCAAATGAGGTGCCACCGCTCGTGCAAGCAATGTTGCCGCGGCGGGTACAACGGCTGAAAATAACTGACCGAGATTCGCCAGAGGAGAAAGCGGCTACCGAGCGCAAACGCCGCCTTGGTTTCTCGTTACCGGCCCCGTCATTTCGCTATTTCGGCGTATTGTCATCATCGGGGCAAGTTAAGGGCCCAGACATACTGAGGCATGTTGAATGGCTATTTTCTAACTTTAGGCCGGAATTCGATTTGACCGAGTGGAAATCGATCGGCGCTGAGTATGAGTTGTCATTCGCCTGGTGGGGCGGCCTTGGAACCGCATATGGACCGTCAATAAGCCCCGAATTGGCGGACATGCTGGCACGTCATCGGGCGCCTCTGGGGATTAGCATCTACTAGAAATACGAGATGACAGCGGTGTGGATCTCCGTGCTCGGTTGACCCGTTTTTCCATCGAACGAGGTGCCATTGGGCACGCCCCTATGCACAGCACTGAAGAGCCATATTCCGGGCCTGCGATAGGGTCAAGTGACTGTGAAAATGCGGGCACATCGACGCGAATTCAACATCCTGTTCTACAAAATGACTATGCGACTACTTGGAATATTTGCCCTGATCCTTGCCAATGCTGCCTTGTTTTCCCTGCTTGAGGCAAAAATCGGTTCAACTCTTTACTACGCATTAATTGCGTTTTTGTCTATATTTTTTGTCTTCTGTTATGTTTCGATCATCAAGTTAGACGAGCGAGTTAGGAAGCTAGAAAATAAAATTTTCTAAGCAGCAACCGGATCGATCAGATTCAGGACGCACCAGGAACCCGCTGTGGATTTTCGTGTGTGTTTGATCCGTTTTTTCATCGAGCACTGAGCCACTGATGATGTCCTTTCGCGCAGAACTGGCAATCCGCATTTCAGGGTTTTGATGGGGTCAAGTGACTGCGAAAAAGGCGGGCACATCGACGCGGAATTCAACACGTTTGGACGTGGACACGGCGTCAAGGAAGTAGTTATTGAGGGAGGGCGTACTACCGGCGCCAATCCCGGTCATGTACCTCGTCCGATAATTATCAGCACAGGACTATGATGATTCTCACAATGATTTCTTGGAAGAAAGGTGCTCAGACGGTGTCGCTCATTGAGGCTGTCAAGAACTACTCGACTGGCTCATTGATCCAGGCCAAGGTCGAGGTCGAACGCCTCCTGGCGGGGGAGGCTGTAACTCTTGAGTTCACCTCCGAATCGGCGAGGGATGAATTCCGAAGGAAAGCGGAGACTCTTGGCGCAGTCTTCGGCTGAATTGCTGTGAAAAAGTGTGACTCCCACTGAAGTCTGACCGAATGGGGATGCGGACAAACTTCAATCTCATGACTGAAGAGACAAGCCGTGGTGCCCGAACCCGGAACCGAATCAGTCCACCGTGCGGCGAGGGTTGAGTCCCCCACCCCCACTCTCAATAAGTTCCAGGCACAAAAATCCCGGTATCCACCGCCTTGATATCCGTCCGCCCACAAAACGCCATGGTCAAGTCCAGCTCCTTGTGGATGATCTCCAGCGCCTTGGTCACGCCTTGTTCGCCCATGGCGCCCAGGCCGTAGAGGAAGGCTCGGCCTATGTAAGTGCCTTTGGCGCCCAGGGCAATGGCCTTAAGCACGTCCTGGCCGGAGCGTATGCCGCCGTCCATATGCACTTCAATCTGGTTACCCACGGCCGCGATGATTTCGGGCAGGCAGGAAATGGAGGACATCGCGCCGTCAAGCTGGCGGCCGCCGTGGTTGGAGACGATGAGGGCATCGGCGCCTGAGTTGACGGCGAGTTTGGCGTCCTCGACGTCTTGTATGCCTTTGAGGATCAATTTGCCGCCCCAGCGTTTTTTGATCCATTCGACGTCGCCCCAGTTGAGGGCCGGGTCAAACTGCTTGGCGGTCCATTCCGAGAGTGAGCCCATGTTCTCCACACCCTTGACGTGGCCGACGATGTTGCCGAAGCCGTGGCGTTTGGTGCCCAGCATGCCTAAACCCCAGCGCGGCTTGGTCATGAGGTTGAGGATGGTGGAGAGCGTGGGCTTGGGTGGGGCGCTCAGGCCGTTCTTGAGGTCTTTGTGGCGCTGGCCGAGGATTTGCAGGTCCAGCGTGAGCACCAGCGCCGAGCAATTGGCCGCCTTGGCGCGGTCTATCAGGCTTTCGATAAAGGCGCGGTCCTTCATCACATAGAGCTGGAACCAGAAGGGGTGGCGGTCGGTGCCGGCCGCTACATCTTCGATGGAGCAGATGCTCATGGTCGAGAGCGTGAAGGGGATGCCGAATTTTTTGGCGGCGCGGGCCCCCAGGATTTCACCGTCGGCGTGCTGCATGCCGGTGAGGCCCGTGGGCGCGATGGCGACCGGCATGGCGACCGGCTGGCCGATCATGGTGGTGGCCGTGCTGCGGTTTTCCATGTTGACGGCGACGCGCTGGCGCAGCTTGATCTTCTGGAAGTCGCTTTCGTTGGCGCGGTAGGTGCTTTCGGTCCACGAGCCGGAATCGGCGTAGTCGTAGAACATGCGGGGCACGCGTTTTTTGGCCAGGACGCGCAGGTCTTCAATGTTGGTGATCACGGGCACGGTGAATGTCTCCTCAGTGGCTAGAACCTGTTCACGGTCTAAACGGAGCCGCGCAAGCACCTTCTCGGGATGGGATGCAAGGCGCGGTGCGACGCCCATAGTTCACCTATGGGCTAGCGCTGCAACGCCGCAGACCGCCCGAGAAGGGGCTTGCCCTCCGGGTTGGGGTGAAATCGGGCGATTGAGCCACCCAGGCCCTTGCATGGGCATTAGCCCATGCGGCGTGCCCGGTCGGCCCACTCATCCCGATTGCACCCCAACGCGGCCCCGTTTAGACCGTGAACAGGTTCTGATGCTAAAGCTTTGGGTCGGCGGGCGATTGAATAAATTTTGGCGGGCTTCAAATTATTTCAACAGGGGTACGCCGGCCACGGCCGTCCCTCTACCAGCTGCCTGAGGCACCGCCGCCGCTGCTGGAGCCGCCCGACGAGCTCCGGCTGCTGGAACTGGAGCTTGAGCTCGAACTGCTGCTCGATGAGCTGCCACCCCCGCTGCTGGTGCTGACGCTGCCCGGGAAGAAGCCAAACAGCATCGCCAGGCCGGCCGCGATCCCGGTGGGCAACCAGGATTCCAGGTCTATAAAGAGCAGGTCCGGCGGGTTTTTGAAGGCCACGTAGCCCACGATGCCGGCCACTACGGCGCAGCGCACGCCGAACTCCAGCAGGCTGCGCTTGAAGGCCATGTAAGCACCCGCACCGATGAGGCCCAGCAGCAGGCAAGCAACAGCGCCCCCTGCGACGTAGAGCAAGCCCAGGCCGAAGCTGTTGGCGCCCACCGCATAGGCCATGCCGACCATCAGGCCGATCACTACCGCGATACCGCCCACCACCCTGCGCATGGTGCGCGAACGGCCGCAGCCAAAACCCAGCGCAAACGCCAGCGGCACCGGGAAGGTGAGCAGGACAATCGCCAGGCCGGGCGCCTTCAGGGCGGCGGCCGCCGCCAGCGGCAGGGCGGCGGCCACGCCCATCGTCACCGGCCACTTCCATTTCCACTTGCGGTGCGCGCGAGCCGCACCTACGGCGAAACCCCACAGCAAGGAGGCCAAAAACGCCCAGCCAAAAGGCGTGACGCCGTGTTCCTCTGCGTCCACGGGCGGGGCATTGCCGCGCACCGCTTCGCCCAGGTGGTTGATGGCCGCTTCCAGCCCGCCCGCGTAGTCGTTGCGGCGAAAGCGCGGCTTCATCTGCTCGTCGATGATGCGGCCGGCCAGCACGTCGGGCACGCTGCCTTCCAGGCCCTGTCCGACCTCGATGCGCATGCGCCTGTCGTCTTTTGCCACCAGGATCAGGATGCCGTCGTCGCGCTTCGTGTCCCCCAGTTTCCAGGCCTCGAACACGCGCATGGCGTATTCCTCAATGGCATCTTCCCCCGTGGTCGGCAACATGAACACGACCACCGCCGCGCGCGTGTCTGCCTCGAGTGCCAGGATCTGTTCGTTCAAGCTCGCGATCTGCGTGCTGTTCAGCGTGCCGGTGGTGTCGACCACGCGCGCGCTGTAGCGCGGCACGGGCACCCGTATGGCGTCGGTCGGCACGGCTATCTGCGCAGTGTCGGTCGGGGTTGCAATTTGCGCGGCGTCGGCCGCCTCGGCTGTTTGTGCGGTGTCGGTCGGCACGGCCATTTGCCGGGCGCCGGCACCCAGCATGCACAGCGCCGCCCCGAGCACAAGCAGGGTTTGGAAGAGGCGCCGTGTTGCCGGCAGAGGCAGGGATGCCGGGGATTGCCGGGCGGTGTGGTGTTGGGGCATGCGGATGGGTGAGGGTCAACGTTTGGCGGCCGTGCCGCCACGCGCGCTGGCCTCGCGCACCCCGGCGCCGCGCACTTCGAATTTGATCTCGTCGGCCACCTTGCCGCCGGCGTCGACCAGCTGCACCACATGCCGGCCCGGCCAGGGCAACCACTGGGCCTGCGGGCCGCGCGCGAACTCCTTGCCGTCCATGATCCAGCGTGTGCCGCGGCCTTCGGCGCTGAAGCTGATGCGCTGGTTTTTGGGTGGGATGTCCGGGTCCAGCGCGATGATGGTGCCCGAGGCCGGGGCGGTGATGCGGGGCGGGGCGTCGGCTTCGGCTGCGGGTTTTTTGCCGGACCTGGAGGCCTTGGCTGGGCCGAAATCACCGTTGCCGGAATTAGCGGCAAACACTGCCTGCTCCGTCCCCTGGATAAACCACTCGTTGCGTGCCGCCTCCAGCGGCGTGCCGCCCTGATTGCCGAACTGCGTGCGGCTTTGCACCAGGCCGGCGGGCGGCACGGGTGCGCGGCTGCGTTCGGTTTTGTGCAGGTAATTCATGATCGCCGCCCAGATGGGCGCCGCGCCGCTGGTGCCGCTCACGTCCCACATGGGCGCGCCGCTGGCGTTGCCCACCCACACGCCCACGGTGTAGCGCTGCGAAAACCCCATGGCCCAGTTGTCGCGCATATCCTTGCTGGTGCCGGTTTTGACGGCCGTCCAGAAGCGGGTAGCGAGAATGCTGTCGGTGCCGAAGGTGCGCGCGCGCGCCAGCGGGTCGGCCATGATGTCGGTGGCGATAAAGGCGGCGCGTGCGTCCAGCGCCGGCTTGAAGACGGGCTTGGGGTTTTTCGCGAGGGAGGGCGCGCTGTAGCGCCCGCCATTGGCCAGCGTGCGATAGGCGTTGGTGAGCGACAGCAGCGAGACCTCGCTGCTGCCCAGGGCCAGGCTGTAGCCGTAGTAGTCGCCCGATTCCTTGAGCGGCAGGCCCACGGCCCTGAGCTGTTTGTGGAAGGCGTCGGGCGACACCATGACCAGCGTGCGCACGGCCGGCACATTGAGCGAAGCGCCCAGCGCGGTGCGTGCCGAGACCAGGCCCTTGAACTGCCGGTCGTAGTTTTGCGGGATGTAGAGGCCGCCCGAGGTCTGTATCTGCGAGGAGGAATCTTCGAGCAGCGAGGCTGCCGTGATGCGGCGTTCGGCAATCGCCTGTGCGTACAAAAAGGGCTTGAGCGTGGAGCCCGGCTGGCGCAGCGCCGTCACGCCGTCGACTTCGGCCGCGTCGCTGAGCTCGCCTGAAGAGCCGACCCAGGCCAGTACCTCGCCCGTGGCGTTGTCCAGCACCACAATCGCGCCGTCTTCCACATGGCGGCCGCGCAGCTCGCGCAACTGCTGGGTGAGGGTTTGGACGGCGAAGCGTTGCAGGGGGGCGCGCAGGGTAGACACCACCGTTCGCACTGAGCTTGTCGAAGTGCCTGCCTGTTTGCCGGCCCGGGCTTCGACAAGCTCAGCCCGAACGGTAGGGGTAGCCACCAGCCTGCGTGCCAAATGCGGCGCCACACCCTCGCTCGCATCAAAAGCCTTGCGCTGCAGCGCGGCGGCGGCAAACAGATCGAGCCCCTCGCAATCCACCTTGGCGGGTGCTTGCATGACCTTGAGCACGCCGCAGGCGCGCTGCGAAACCTGCGCCGCCTTGGCATTGGGCGCGCGCACCAGTGCCGCCGCGATCGCCGCCTCGCGTTCGTCCAGCCCGTGCGCGGCCTTGCCGAACAGTGTGCGGCTCAGCGCGTCTATGCCCACCATCTCGCCGCGAAAGGGCACGAGGTTGAGGTAGGCTTCCAGAATCTGGTCCTTGCGCCAGCGCGCTTCCAATATCTGGGCCGAGACGGTCTGGCCGACTTTTTGTGTGATGCTGCGCCCGCCCGCGCCGGCGCGCCAGTCTTCGTCCAGCAGCCCGGCCAGCTGCATGCTGATGGTGGAGGCGCCGCGTGTTTTGGTGTTCCACAGGTTGCCCCAGGCCGCGGCCGACACAGCCCGCCAGTCCACACCGCTGTGCTCGTAAAAACGTTTGTCCTCGCTGAGCACCAGCGCCGTGCGCAGGGCCGGCGACACATCGGGCAAGGCCACCCACTGGCCGCGCCGCACGGCCTTGTCGGTGCGCAGGCGCTGGATGAGTTCGCCGCTCCGGTCCAGCACCAGGGTTTCGGAGGGCCTGAAGTCGCGTTTGACTTCGTCGAAGCTGGCGACGGCGTGGGCGGACGAACTCGCCCCACCTGCAAGAAGCAGGGCCAACGTGATGCTTGCGAAACCGTTTTTCGACTGACAGTTCATCACTTGGCGCAGAGTTTGAGGTTGGTCCGGGTCGCCTGCACCACCGGCAGGTACATGTCGGCATCGGTCGGTGGGTAATTCCCTTTGACTTCCTCGTCGGACAGCGCGGCATCCGGGGCCAGGTCCTGCAAAGTCCGGATGCAGCCGGCGCGATCGCCTAATTTGAGCTGTGTCAGCGCCAGGTCGTTCAGCACCCAGCCTGAGTCAATCCAGTGGAGAAACTGTTTGCATTGCGTGGCAACAGGGTTGATCGCGGCCAACGCGGCGCTGTAGTTTCTGGCCACATACTCTTTTTTGAATTTTTTCCTTGAGGCTTCGACACTCTTGCTCACACAAAGTGCGGGAGGCTTTCGGTAAAGCCCTTCAAATCCAGCCCGCATGCCGCAAAAGTCCCTGCATGCATCGGATCCATTGGTCGTGACGTTCACATTCTGGCCGTCGGCTTTGAAGCTGAGATGGCATGCGGACTTTTCCATCTTCGCCTTGCCATTGGTGATCACACCCTCCAGATCACATATATGGCCGTTGGCACCTATGGTTTCTATCCTGAACTTTCCGCTGGCCTGGACCTCCAGCGTTCCCCAGGCAGCTTCGGTGGTGACATATTCGCCCTCGGCGGGCGTGCTGAATTGCGCCTGCGCCAGGCCGGCGCCCAGGAGTGCGAGGGCATAAACGGCAAGCTTCACTTTGCCTCCTTCATCTTCGCTCTCGCAAAAGGCGACTCACCGAACGTCTCTGGCACATTCATCTTTTTCATGCATGTAACCCAATTTTCGTCGCCGCGCCAAAAATCTGCAGCAGCTGCGCCTGCCAAGGCCCCTCGGCCTCCACGGCGGTCTGCACCAGCACCGTCTGCGTCACGCGGTCCACCAGCACGCGCTGGCCGTGGTGGCCGTTCATCATCATCCAGCTGCCGTCGGCCTTGGGGTGCCAGAAGAAATTTTTGTAGCCGAAGTAGCGCATGGCCGTGCCGTGCCGGCCCTGGGCGTCGGCGGCGGACCAGGAGCTGCATTCGTCTATCCATTTTTTGCTGACGACCTGGCGGCCTTCGATGGCGCCGTTTTGCGCGATCAGCTGGCCCAGCCGTGCCCAGTCGCGCAGCCGCGCGCCAAAGCCTATGCAGTTGAACTCCTTGCCTTTGCTGTCGCACAGCCAGCTGGCATCGCCTTCGGCGCCCAGCGGCTGCCACAGGGCTTCTTCGCAAAAGCTGGCGAGGGGTTTGCCGGTGACCTGGCGTATCACCATGCCGATGGTCAGCGGGCACAGCTCGTTGTAGTTGTAGCGTGTGCCGGGCGGCTCCTGCACGGCGTTCCAGCCGCGCACCACGGCTTCCAGGTCGGTATTGCCGCCGGTGAAGGCGCGCGGGTAAATCGTGGGGTTGTCGCGGTCGTGCAGTATGGCCGCACCGCTGGACATATTGGCCAGGTGGCGCAGCGCAATACCGCCGTGCAGTGTGCCCTTGAGGTCCTCGACATACATCTGCGGCGTATCGTCCATGGAGCGGATCAGGCCGCGGTCCAGGCAGATGCCCAGCAGCAGCGAAGTCACGCTCTTGGCCATGGACCAGCTGGTCATGCGCATCTCGGGCTTGCGATCGAACTGGTAGGACTCGAGCAGCACTTGCCCCTTGCGCGCGACCAGCAGGCCGGTCACCGGCCAGGCCTTGAGGTAGTCCGCTGCCGAGTCGGCAACGGGCGCAAAGGCCTTGAGGCTTTCAACCGAGGCCGTCGCCAGCGGGGAAGCCTGCGCCGGCGCGGCGATGGGCCGTGCGCGGAACATGGCTTCGTAGCCGCCTGAGTAATTGCCGATGCGGTAGTCCTTGTCCGTCCAGCTGCCGTTGGGGCCCCGGCCCGTCGGGTAGCCCAGGCTGCGCTGCCAGTCGGCAGCCGCCGCAGCCGCCACGCGCGGCAGAGCAATGCCTGCGGCGAGCGAGGCTGCGAGCGAAGCGGCTACGGCGCGGCGCTGGATCATTTCGCGGCTTCCACCTTGACCCGCGCATTCGGGAATTCACCGAACATCTCGGGCGCGTACATGGCCTCCACGCGGCTGGGCGGCAGCGCGAAATCGCCGACATTGTTCAGGCGCACGGTGTATTCCATCTTGACCACGCCCTTGGGCAAGTATTCGTAATAGCTGCGGAAGGCCTCGAAGCTGCGCTCTTCAAATGCGGGCCAGCCGGTGCCGGTCTTTTTCTCGCCGCTGGTGGCGATCTCGGAGTCACGGCCCAGGCCGCCGCCCAGGATGGTCGCGCCGCCGGGCACCGGGTCGCTGATGACCACCCAGGTCATGTCGGCGCTGGCATTGACTTCCAGCGAGATGCGCACCACGTCGCCGCGGGTGTAGACACCCTTGACGGCCTGCTCTACCGGCGTGATGGTCTTCTTGATCTGGTAACCGGCGTTGAAAGGTTCCTTGAGCTGGATGGCCGCAATCGATTGCAGCGTGAGCCATGGCTTGCCCGGGCCCTGGTGCGTGACCGTCAACGTGTCCTTCGCCGCACCGCCCCAGGGCAGGAACATGCTGTTGTTGCGCAGGTTGCCGGGCGAAGCGGGGGCACCGAAGAAGGTGGTCTGGTTGGGCGCACCGGCCGCGTCGGTGGTCTTGACGCGGTCGACCTTGGCCCACTCCACGCTGGCCGCACTCGCTGCCGCCGCGGCCAGTGTGGCCTTGGTCACGCCGGCCACCGGCGTGGCTTCAAACTTGGCCGAGAACTTGTCCAGCGCCAGGCCGCCCCAGAGGTTGGCCGTGGTGGTGTGCCAGGCGCCTTTTTGCTGGCGCGCGATAAAGCCGTTGGCCAGGCGCCCCATGTCGTCCTTCCAGGCCGGGTCGTCCATCACGGCCAGCATCAGGCGCGCGGTGTTGACGTCGCCGTTGGTCATCAGCCACCACCAGTAGTCGTCCTTCTCGGTGCTGAAGACCAGCTTGGTGCCCTGGAAGGACAGGCGCGAACGCAGCACCTGGTTGGCTTCGGCGATGCGCTGCTCGCGCTGCGGCGCGTCGGCCACGCGTTTGAGGATGTTGAGCCAGTCGATCACCGCATGCGTGGGCCACTGGTTGGGCGCGACGGTGATGCTGCCCAGCATGCGGCCCTGGGCCTTGCCGTAGCGCGACAGCGCCTCCAGCGCGGCCAGCTTGCGCACGTCCAGGTCCTTGCGCGGGCTCCAGAACTCGCGCTGGATGCGGCCTTCGACAAAGGCGATCAGGCCGCGCTCCATGGGCGCCCGGGCCTCGTCGGGCAGGGCAAAAGCCGGGTTGATGCCCGAGGCCTCATGCGTCGCGGCCAGCAGGTAGGCCGTCAGCGCATCGCTGCCGCGGTTGGCTTCGCCGTCGCGCGGTGGGAAGTAATTGGCCAGGCCGTCGCTGTCGAGGTAGGTGGGCAGTTGCGCCAATACGGTCTGCCAGAGCTTGCCGTCGCGCAGGCCCACGGCCTTGCTGGTTTTTTGCTCCAGGCAGATGAAGGGGTACATCGCGAAGTAATCGCGCACGCCGTCCATGCCTTCGGCCAGCTTTGGCTGCAGCGACATCTTCAGGCCCCCGCGGCCCGGCAGGGCGTCGGCCGGCGGGTTCACGTCCAGCGTGAAGCTTCCGTCCACCTGCACCAGCGTGGCCTGCTGCACCGTGAGCGGCACGGCCGGGATGATGCGCTGGCGTGCCTTGAGGCCGTCGCGCGCGCCGCTGATGGTGTCTTTGGCCTCGATCTCCCACAGGATGGCTTCGGCGCGTGTGAGCGCCAGCTGCGCGGGCGCGGTGACCATCCAGGCCACTTCGCGCGCCTCGCCGGCAGGGATGTCCACGGTCTGCGGCTTCAGGTCGAGCAGGGTGGCGCGCGGGCTCACCTCCACCTTCATCGCGGCCTTGGTGGTGTTGCGCAAGGTCAGCTGCGCGCGGAACTGGTCGTCCTCGCGCACCAGCGGCGGCAGGCCGCTGATGATCTGCAGGTCCTGCGTGGCGCGTATGGAGGTCTGCCCGGTGCCGAAGAGGCCGGTGCCGGCATCGGCCACGGCGACGATCTTGAAGGTCGTCAACGCATCATTGAGCGGCACCGTCACCACGGCCTGGCCCTTGGCGTCCAGCACCACACTCGGGTTCCACAGCAGCAGGGTTTCCAGCAGCTCGCGCGTGTTGCTGCGCCCGCCGCCGCCGCCGGCCGCCACGGCTTTGCGCCCGTAGTGCCTGCGGCCAATGATTTCCATCTGCGCGGTCGAGGTCTCCACGCCCCAGGAGCGGCGCTGCAGCATGGCGCCCAGCAAATCCCAGCTGTCGTTGGGCATCAGCTCCAGCAGGGCCTGGTCGACCGCGGCCAGCGCCACTTCGGCGTTGGCGGCGGGCTGGCCGTTGGGCAGCTTGGCCGTGATGGTGACTTTCGCCTGGCCGCGCACCGCGTAGCTTTCCTTGTCGGCCTTCACGCTCACGTCGAGCTGGTGGGCCTTGGTGCCCACGCGGATTTCCGCCACGCCCAGCCGGTAGGCCGGCTTGCTCAAATCGACCAGCGCGGTGGGCGCCACGTATTCGCGGCCTTCGTACCAGAAGGAGGTCCACCACTCGCGCGGCGCCTTGTAGCCCCAGGTGAAGAAGCTGTACCAGGGCACTTCACGCAGCCGGCCGCGCAGGGCCAGCACGCTGACATACACATTCGGACCCCAGCCTTCCTTGATCTGCAGGTTGACGGTAGGGTCCTGGCCGTTGAGTTGCACCACCTGGGTGTCTATCACGCCTTCGCGTTCAACGGCGACCAGCGCCGTGGCGAATCGGAAGGGCATGCGCACCTGGAACTTGGCCATCTCGCCGGGCTGGTAGCTTTTCTTTTCGGGCAGCACGTCCATGCGGTCGTGGTCTTCGCCGCCGAACCAGAGTTCGCCCTGGCGCGTGACATACACATTGCTGGCCGCTTGTATGGTGTTGCCGTCCTTGTCCTTGGCGGTCACGATGAGTTCGACTTCGCCCGGCTCGCCGAGCTTGGTCTCGCACAGCAGCAGGCCGCGCGAATCGCTCTTGCCGCTGCAGACGCTTCCGAGGTCTTTGGTTTCGGTCTTGTTGTCGTAGGTGTAGAAGCCGCCCACCATGCGCTTGCGGCTGGTGGTGGTGATGCGCGCCACGGCTTTCACCTCAAGCGATACGTCCGGTGCGACCTTGCCCGTCAGGTCCAGCGCCAGGGCCTGGAACTTGATTTTCTGGCTGCTCGATACCCAGCCCTCGGTCTTGATGCCGGCCACCACGGCGGCCGGCCAGACGGTGGAGACGCTGCGTATGGTTTGCACTTCGCCGTTGGGGTCGGCGTAGCTGGCTTCCATCAGCAGCTCCTGCGGCTGCCTGCGTGTCGGGATGTCGTTGATGGTGAGCTTGCCCGCGCCGTTGCGGTCCAGCGTGAGCGGCAGCTTGTCGGCGATCACGCGCTGGTCCTGCGAGGCGGTGCTCTCTTCGTCCGCATTGGCGGCCTGGTCGCGGTTGGCGCGCGGCGGCATGAAGTTGAATTCTTCATAGTCGCTGTAGCTCAGGGATTTGGCGCGCACCAATGCCGACACGCGCACCGGCAGGTTGACGGCGCCGCCGCCGGAGACATAGTTGATCTGCACATCCGTCGGCACGGATTTCACGTTGACCAGCGCCTTCTTGTCGGAAGGGTTGATGCGGCCTTCGAGCACCGGCAGCCGGAACTCCTCGACGCGGAACTGGCCGCTGCTGAAGCTGCGGGCGCGGTTGCCCTTGCCTTTGCCACTGTCGTTCGGGGCCTTGAGCTGCACTTCGTACACGCCCAGCTTGGCGGCTGGGGGGATCGCGAAGGTGTTTTCGGCGCTCAGGCCACCGGTGGCCGTCTTGCGCCAGCTGATGGGCTGGGTGAATTGCTGGCCGCTGCCAACATGGGTGATGACCAGGGTGGCCGGCGTTCCCTCGGGCAGGCCGAAGCCCTTGCTGGTTTCGGTGCGCAGCACATGCTTCATGGACACGGTTTCACCGGCCCTGAACAGCGTGCGGTCAAAAATCGTGTGGGCCCGCTCGTCGGGCATGGGGTCGCGGCTGGTCGGCACGTTAAAGCGCCAGGGTTCTATGCCCTTGTGCCAGTCGCTCCAGGTAAAGGCCAGGTCTTCGACGCCGGCCACCGTGCTGCGCGCGCTGACAAAGTAGGCGTTGCGGTAGTCCTCGTTGTTATTGCCGTTGCAGCGCGGCGGCTCCGACGAGAGGTCGGCGAAGTTCGCGATGCCCTGCGCATTGGTGACGGCCTTGGCGACTTCGGTGCCGTTGCAGCCCGAGACCCGCACCGTGGCGCCCGCCACGGGTGTTCCCTTGTCCAGCGTGGTGACCCAGGCCAGCGAATTCTCGCGGCCCAGCTTGAAGTGCACGCCCAGGTTGGTCACCAGGGCAGAAGTGCGCACATACATGGTGCGGCTCGCGCCGTGGCGTTCGTCCAGCAGCGAGGTGCCGAGCTTTTGCGAGGCGATCTCGACCACGTGAAAGCCCGGCGCCAGCGGAATGCCGACGACCTCAAAGGGGCGCGGGTCGCCGCCCACGGGTTTGGGCAGGTCCAGCGTCTTCACACCGGCCTGGCCGCCCAGCAGCGACAGCATGCGCGACTGCACATAGTCCTTGCCCTGCGAGTCCAGTGCCTTGGGCAGCGGACCCTTGATGTCGGCGGCGGCCGCCTTGCGCGGAACCTCGTACTCGTCATAGCGCTGCACCTTGCGGAACCAGGCAATGATGTCGGCATCGGTGCGCGGCTGCAGGTCGCTGACCTTGCCGGCGCCCGGGGCGAGGCCCTTGACCTGCAGGGCCGCTTCCACGTTGCGCAGCGTCACCGGCAGCAGGGCCGGGTCGCCGGGTTTGGTATTGGGTTCAGCGAAACGCTCGACGATGCCGAAGGGCGAGGCGGCGAATTTTGCCAGCGGCGGCATCGCACCCGTGCCCACCTTCAGCGGAAAGCTGTCGGCATTGCGCAGCGTGCGGCCCGAGGCGTCCTTGAAGTTGCTGGGCAGTTCAAGCGAGAACTGGGCCTGCTCAGGAAACAGCGGCTTGAAGGTGATGTTGGTGACCACGTTGTCGCCGTCGCTGTTGCCCTCTTCAAAAGAAGGCTTGAGCGTGTCCTTGTCGCCCTTGAGGCGAATCGCTTCGGCCAGCTTGCGCGGCACCGGTGCGTTGAAAGACAGGCTCATGGGCCGCATCGGCAGGCAGGCCGATTGTGCGTTTTCGCGCTCGCAGCTGAAGCTGGCCGAGAAAGGTTCGCGCACCTGGAAGTTGTAGCGTTTTTCGACCGAGCTGGCCACACCGCTCGGGGTGCTCACACCCTTGCCGTAAACCAGCTGCACCTTGCTGGCCGAAGTCAGGCGCCGGTTGCAGGCCAGGGTGACGAAGCGCAGCGGGTCATTCGCCGCGGCCTTTTCCAGGCCTTGCGACTTGAGCAGTTCCTCACGTTCCTTACCGTCGATGAGCTTGACGGGCACGCGCTCGCCCAGGCCTTCAACGGCGCACCAGACGTTCTCGCGAACGCTTTGCAGCGTGGCCGGGCCGTTGAGCTGCAGCAGGAAGTACTGCTCTTCATCGATGCGCTGGTAGCTGCCGGGGCGCAGGTTCTGGATAAACGGGCCGCCGGTGTTGAACTTGTAGGAAGAGGGGCCCGCCACAGGCTGGCTCTTGGGCGACTTGAAGGTGCCGACCAGGTTCACCGAGCAGCTCACGCCGGGGGGTAAGTCGTTCTCGAATTCAAACGCCCATTCGCGCTCGCTGATCCAGCGGCCCGAACCCTTGGTGGCCTGCGCGTCGCTGCAACTCAGCGACAGCGGGGCGGGCGCTTTCGGGTCGCCGAAGTTGACGGCCCCTTCATCAAACTTGGCGACGATCTGCCGCACACGCGCGACCTCGCCTTGGGGTGAGAGACTGACGATCTGCAAGGCATGGGCATGCAGCGAGACCGCCGCGATCAGTGCCAGGGCGGCTTTTTTCATTGTTGGGCTCACGTTTCCTTCTCCTTCGGGAAGCCAGAGCGTAGCTGATTTGTATGTAACAAAATGCAGCAGCCACCGGGAAAAATGCCCCAAGGCGTGGCTCGGGTGCCGGCCGGCACGCCGGCCCTCGGAGAGCGCGCCAGCGCATGGGATTGTTGGGTCGCGGCTATAGTGGCCGCAAATACACACACGGGAGGCTTCGATGCGGACACGTTCACCCATTGCAGGGCGCTGGATAGCCACCGCAATGGCGGCATGCATATTTCTCGCTGCACCGGCTTTCGGCCAGATCAGGCAGACAAGCCCTGAGGCACAGCTTGCCTGCCAGGTGTTTGATCAGGCCAGCGGAATGCGGCCGGTACTCGCATCCGCGCGGGCCGGCGACGCTGAAGCCTTTCCGAAACTCAGGCAGCACATGGACGCGCTGCGGACACTGATGCGTGGCAATCTTCCGCCGTCTCTCGACCGCCTTGCGCCTCTCGTGGGGGGTATGGAGTATTCGGCGAAGATTCTTCTTCAGAAGCCCCATGTCCTGCCAACGGTGCAGAACGGCCTGCACGATGTGATTCGCGAGTCACTGGTCCTGGTCAGCCCGGCCCAGGAGGTGGCGGCGAATGAACGCAAAGGCCGCCCCGTGCCCGCGCGCGTCGCGGCTGCGCAGCAATTGCCGATACTGCTCGACAGCCTCGCCAGGAATGCCGGAAAGGTTGCCGCCGCAGAAATGTCCCAGGACGCCGTTTTCGATCTCGGGCGCAATCTCAATGACCTCAGAACATTGACGCATGCGCTGACGGTCGGAAACGCCGAGCTCAAAATACCCGCGGTCAGCAACGCGCAGCAGCGTGTCCGGCTGCAGAAGCTTACGGAGGATTTCGCTCCGATCTGGGCAAGCGCAGGTCAAGCGCTGGGCAATTTGCAGGAATACGTCACGGCGGACATCGCCATCAACCACCTCCAGAAGGCATCGTCCGAGCTGGTGGCCGGTGTGCTGCACGTTTGCTACGCGCCGGGAATCCGTGTCGAGCCGCGCAGCTAGGGGTCGCGAAAGGCACGTAGACACGCGAGGAATCAGTGATGAATAAATACCGAACGTTTGCGAGTGCTTGCTTGTCCCTGGTGCGCGGCACCTGCGTGGCATGCCTGCTGATGCCCGTGCTCTCATGGGCCGGCGGCGCGGAATTCGCGCTGCGCTGGAGCAGCGGCGGGCCGGTGTCCGCCGAGGACGCCGTGGCGGTGATGGGCCTGGAGGGCAGCCGCAAAGTCACGGAATATGAGGTGGAGTACTTCACGGTGTCGGCGCCGCCGGTGGCCACCGACCCGCCGGCGATAGGCCGCAGGCGGACCCGGTCCGACGGCAAGGTCGAGCTGACACTGAAATACCGCAGCCCGCGGCCCTTCGGCAGCGGCTTTGACACGGAGGCAGCCTGCGCCCTGGGCAAAAACACCAGTGTCAAGCAGGAGACCGATGTTTCGGTGCTGCAGACGCTGGAGCCCGGCCGGGCCTATTCGATTTCCTGTGAGCGTGAAGCGAAGAAGACGCTAGCTTTTCCCGAAGCCATGCGTGCGAAATCAATGGGGTGCAAGAATCGCATGAAACGCATCACTGTCGGCGCGTTCAAGGTGGAAGAGTGGCAACTCCCCCAGGGCCGGCTTCTCGAAGTCTCCATGCCGGGGAATGACACGCCGCAAGATCTCGCGCTCTTCATGGCCAAGGTCAAGCCCTTGCTGGACAAAGGCGTGGTGGTCGTGGATCGCAGCAAGACCCAGGCGGGGAGCGGCTGCAGCTAGCCGCATCCGCAAGGCGCCCATGAAACCTGACGTCCAAGCCAACAAAATCGTCGTCCTGTCCGGCTCCGGGGTCAGTGCGGAAAGCGGCCTCCCGACCTTCCGGGATTCGGGCGGCCTGTGGAGAACTTTCTCGTGGCAGGAAGTGGCAAGCCCCGAAGGCTGGAAGCTGCGGCCCGAAGCGGTGCTGGCCTTCTACAACGAGCGCAGGCTGCTGGCGTGGCAGGCCAAACCCAACGCGGCGCACGCGGCAATCGCTTCGCTGGAAGCGTCCTACGAGGTGGTCGTCATCACGCAAAACGTCGATGAGCTGCATGAGCGGGCCGGTTCCAGCAAGGTCATCCATGTGCACGGCGAACTCGCTTATGCGCGGGGCACGTCGGATGCTCCCAAGCGCTACCGTATCGACGGAGAACCCATCTCTCTCGGTCAGCTCTGCGAGGATGGGACCCAGCTCAGGCCCGATATCGTCTGGTTCGGAGAGGAGATGCGGTTTTTCGAGGAAGCACGCATGCACGTCGCCACCGCCGCCAGGGTGCTGGTGGTGGGCACCTCGCTCTCGGTCTATCCCGCCGCTTCGCTGGTCAAGTCGGCGCGGGGCAGGGCGAAGAAAGTGCTTGTCGCCTTCGAGGTCGAAAAACCGCCCTACGGATTTACTTTCATGCGGGGCAAGGCGACCGAGATCGTGCCTGCTATTGCCGCCACATGGCTCAAGGAAGCAGCCCAGTCTGCGGACTGAAGCGATGCAAAGCCGCAAGCGCACCGCATCGCCGTAACGTGTAGCCTACGCCCATGGATTCCCTGATCACCGCCTCTTCGCGCGCGCTGGCCGCCGGTGATGCGCTGGGGGCGCTCAAGCGTGTGGCGCTGCGCGACGACCCGCCGGCGCTGGCTTTGCGCGGCATTGCCATGGCCCAGCTTGGCGAGCACCCGCGCGCGCGTGAACTGCTGCGGCGCGCGGCGCGCGGTTTTGGCGCGCATGAAGAGCTGGCGCGCGCCCGGTGCGTGGTGGCGGAGGCTGAAGTGGCGCTGGCCATGCGCGACTTTGCCGGTTCGCCGCGCGCGCTGGCGGCGGCCTCGGCCACGCTGGAGGCTTATGCCGACCATGCCAATGCGCTGCAGGCCTGGCTGATCACGGCGCGCCGGTGTGTGCTGCTGGGCCGGCTCGAGGAGGCCAGGGCCGCGCTGGCGCGGCTGGATGCGCGCGGCCTCAGGCCTTCCTTGAGGGCGGTGGCTGAATTGACCGTGGCGGAGTTGGCGCTGCGCTCGCTGCAAGTAGGCGATGCGCGCATGGCGCTGGCGCGCGCGCAGGTGGCGGCCGAGCGTGCGCAGGTGCCTGCGCTGCAAGCCGAAGTCGCGGAGGCGCGGGCCGCACTCGACAGGCCCGCGGCCCGGCGGCTCACGCCGGCCGGCGAGCAGGCGTTGCGCCTGGATGAGGTGTCGGCGCTGCTGGCCTCGGACGCGCTGGTGGTCGATGCGTGCCGGCATGGGGTTGGCGCGAGTGAGCAGTGGCGGCCGCTGGCGCGCCGGCCTGTGTTGTTCGCACTGGCACGCGCGCTGGCCGAAGCCTGGCCCGGTGATGTGGACCGCGAAGCCCTGATCGCGCGCGTGTTCCGCACAAAGCACCCTGACGAGACGCACAGGGCGCGCCTCAGGGTGGAGATAGGCCGGTTGCGCGCGCTGGTCAAAACGCTGGCGGCCGTTGAAGCGACCGAAAGGGGTTTTATCCTGAAGCCGCTGGGCGGACGCGACGTGGCCGTGCTGGCGCCGCCGCTGGACGGCGAGCAGGCTTCGCTGCTGGCGCTGCTTTCCGACGGCGCGGCCTGGTCCACTTCGGCCCTGGCGCTGGCCCTGGGCGACAGCCAGCGTACCGTGCAGCGGGCACTGGCCGAGCTTGAAACCGAGGGGAGGGCGCGCTCCATAGGCCGGGCGCGGGCGCAGCGCTGGCTGGCGCCGCCGCTCGCCGGATTCACGACGATCTTGTTACTCCCCGCCACGCTGCCGATTGGATAGAGTTGATTCCATGGCGTCGATGAGCGACGCAACAAGGAGCAGCAATGACGAGCAAGACCCTCAAGCAAGCAAACGAACCCAAGGCGCGCCCCGCCGAGATCGTGCGCGAATACGGCTTCCCCGGCGTCGACGACATCGCCGGCGTCACCCACGACGGCCAACGTGTCTGGGCCGCCGCCGGCGCAAAACTGATTGCCTTCGACCCCGCCAGCGGCGAGCAGACGCGCACGCTGGACTGCGCGGGCGACGCCGGCACAGCCTTTGACGGCAAGTACCTGTACCAGATCGCCGAGTCGCGCATCGCCAAGATAGACCCGGCCAGCGGCAAGGTGCTGGCCTCCATCCCGGCGCCCGGCAGTGGCAGCGACTCGGGCCTGACCTGGGCCGAAGGCAGTCTGTGGGTGGGCCAGTACCGCGACCGAAAAATCCACCAGGTCGACCCCAAGACAGGCGCCATCCAGCGCACGATTGAATCCAACCGCTTCGTCACCGGCGTGACCTGGGTGGACGGCGAACTCTGGCACGGCACCTGGGAGGGCGACGAGAGCGAGATACGCCGCATAGACCCGCAGAGCGGCGCCGTGATCACGCGGCTTGAAATGCCGCAGGGCGTGGGCGTCAGCGGGCTGGAGTCCGACGGCGCCGACCTGTTTTACGCGGGCGGCGGCAAGAGCGGCAAGGTCCGCGCCGTGCGGCGGCCCAAGGCGGCCTAGAACGCAGCGCGCAAGGCATGCAGTCCTTGCGCTGATATTTCCCCGGCCTTGAGGCCAACAACCAGCGCACCCGGAACCAGCACGGGTCGGGCAGCGCTTTGATCACGCAAACCTTATCTCAAACCAAGGAGAACATCATGAGCACAGCAAATACAGAAACCAGCACCGAGAACCACACCATCGTGCCCAGGGACCAATGGCTGGCCGAGCGCAAAACCCTGCTCGCGCAGGAGAAGGAGCTGACGCGGCTGCGCGACCAAGTCGCCGCTGAGCGCCGCGCCTTGCCCTGGGTCCATGTCGAGAAAAACTACGTCTTCGACACGCCCCAAGGCAAACGTTCGCTGGCCGAGCTGTTTGAAGGCCGGCGCCAGCTCATGGTGCAGCACTTTATGTTCGGCCCGGGCTGGGAGCAGGGCTGCCCGAGCTGCTCCTACATGGCCGACCACACGGCCGGCATGCAAATCCACCTGGAGCACCGCGATGTCAGCTTTGTGGCGGTGTCGCGCGCGACCCTGCCTGAGATCGAACGCTTTCGCCGGCGCATGGGCTGGCAGTTTGCCTGGGTGTCGTCCAACGGCAGCGACTTCAACTACGACTTCCATGTGAGCTTCAGGCCGCAAGACAGGGTCGACGGCACGGTCAACTACAACTACGGCATGACGGAATTCCCGGCCGAAGAGGCGCCCGGCATCAGCCTGTTTTACAAGGACGGCGAGGGGCGGGTCTTCCACACCTACTCGACCTACGGCCGCGGCGTGGAAGTGATGATGGGCACCTACAACATGCTGGACCTCACGCCCAAGGGCCGCGATGAGCACGACGGCTTCTACAAGATGGACTGGGTGCGCCACCATGACCGCTACGAATCGCAGGCTGTGTTCACGCCCGCGCCCGAAGCCGCTTCGTGCTGCAGCACGAAAGCCTGACGCGGACAGGCCGGCACAAGCATCATGGCAAGCCTATGGCCGTGGCTGGTGGTGGCGGGTGTTGGCGCCCTGCATGGGCTGAACCCCGCCAACGGCTGGGCTTGCGCCGCTGCCTGGGGCTTGCGCTCACGCGACCGTGCGCAGGCCTTGTGGGCGCTGTGGCCTGTCGCGGTGGGGCATATCGCCTCGATTGCGCTGGTGGCCGTCGCGGTGGTGTGGGGCGTGGCCATGGACCGCTTCGCGCTGCAAGTTTTCGCGGGCGGTTTGCTGGCCGGCTGCGCCGTGCTTCACCTGTGGGGCCGCGCGCCCAGGGCGGTACGCGCGCCCGCGGGCCATGTCGGCCTGGCGCTGTGGTCCTTCATGATGGCCAGCGCGCAGGGCGCGGGCCTGATGCTGGTGCCTGCGCTGGTTCCGCTGTGCGCGGGAGAGGCATCGCTGGCGGGTATGGACGGCTTGGGCCCGCTGGCGCTGGCGTTCGCGGCCTTGGTGGTTCATACCTCGGCCATGCTGGTCGTGACCGGCCTGGTCGCGAGCGGGGTGTGCCGGGGTGTGGAGGCCGGCGCCCCTTGGCTGGGTCGCCTCAGGGATTTAACCGAGCAGGCGAAACAGGCCGTAAAGCGACAGCAGGGCCGTCAACACCAGCATGCCGGTCTTGACGCCGCGGCCACCGACCAAAGTTCCGATCACGCTGCAGGCCAGGATGGCGCCGAGGATGTAAGTTGTTTTCATGCGGCAATGGTAAAGCCTTGTGCGTCGCAATTCGGCGCGAAAAGAACGGCTGTGGCTGGAAACCTACGCGCGTGAAAGCCGCCGTGTGCCCTGCGAGCCGCCGCGCGGCAGGCTGGCGCTGACCAGCGCCGCGGCCAGTGTGACCAGCCACGAGTAATACACCCATAGCAGGAAAGCCAGCAGCGGCGCGAAGGCGCCGTAAATTGTGCGGTAGGTCGGCACATTGGCCAGGTAGATCGCAAAGCCCTGCTTGCCGAGCTCAAACGCGATGCCGGCCAGYAGGCCGCCCGCGATCGCATCGCGCCAGCGCACCACGGTGTGCGGCACAAAGCGGAACAAACACGCAAAGCCCGCGGCGCTCAGCACCATGGGCCCGATGTTCAGCGCATGCGGCAGCCAGCCGGGCCGCGCCACCGGCAACCCGCTGGAGGCCGTCGCCAGATAGGACGCGGCCCACAGGCTGGCGCCTATGAGCACCGGGCCGGTCAACAGCATGCCGAGGTACAGGCCCAGCCGGCGCAGCAGCGGGCGCGGTTTTTTGACCTGCCATATGCGGTTCAGCGTGCCCTCCACACTCATGAGCAGCGCCAGGGCCGATACCAGCAGCAGCGCAAAACCCACCTGCGTGAGCCCGCCGGTATTGCCCGCGAACTGCGCCAGGTGCTTGAGCACCGTTTTTGCAATGCCGTCCGGCAGCAGGCCGCGCAGCAAGTGCTCACGTATCGCATCCCCGGCCGCATGCAGGGCCGGTATGCGCGCGAACAAGGCAAAGCTCAGCGCCAGCAAAGGCACCATGGACATCACCATGGTGAAGGTCAACCCGCCCGCCGCTTGGGGCAAGCGCTCCTCCCGGCCACGCCGCAGCAGCCGGCTGATCAGGCCGCCGGGGTTTCGGCTGTTGGTGTTGCTTGTCGTCGAGGCCATGCGGGGAATATAGCGGGGGCTTTGGGGGTTTCCGTCGGTACGCCGGGAAATACCGGGGTTTGCGCGTGTAAACGCGGCGTCTGCGCGACAAAGCTGGGTTGGGTGTGGTGCTGGACAAAAATGTGGCCCCCGTACACACGGGATTTTTTGTTTGGCAGCTATAGTGCAAATCTCACTCCACCGGACAGGCGCACGCAGGCCAGGCCATACCGGCTATCTCAAACCTCAGGCAACATGCAATGAACCATCTGGTCCTGCTCGGCGACTCCATTCTCGATAACGGTGCTTACACCGCCGGCGGCCCGGCTGTCATCACGCATGTCCAGCGACAGCTTCCTGAGGGCTGGTGTGCTTCCTTGAGTGCGGTGGATGGTTCGACTACCGACGATATCCATTCCCAACTGAAGGCGCTTGCACCGGACGCCACGCACCTTTTGCTCAGCGTTGGGGGCAACAATGCCTTGCTTCGCGCCGATGTCCTGGAAACGCCCGTTTCGTCGAGCGGTGAGGCGCTGCTCCTGCTGTTCGAAGTCGTTCGCGAGTTTGAGCTGACGTATCGACAGGCTGTGACTGCCTGCCTTGGCTTCCATCTTCCGCTCGTTGTTTGCACCGTCTACCACGGCAATTTTCCGGACGCGAACTACCAGCAACGGGTCGCAGTGGCGTTAACAGTGTTCAATGACGTGATCATTAGGGTTGCCATAGAAAATCGTCTCAAAGTCATAGATCTCCGGCTCGTTTGCACGTCTGCGGACGACTACGCGAACCCCATTGAACCATCTGCCTCCGGTGGGGAAAAGATTGCGCAGGCGATTGTCCGCGCCGTCATGGAGCCAGCCCATTCCCTGCGTGGAGCTGATGTGCTTGCTGGCTGACCCTTCAATCGAGAAGTCGTGTATCGGAAAGCCGCATCATCCCCCGCTTTAAATTCCAGATCGCAGAATGGCCCCGCCCCGCATTTACGCTGACTTCAACGCCATCGAGTACCTCGACGATGAACGGTCCATGGCGCAAATGGCTCTCACCGGCTATGGAACGCTGGGCAGCCTGGCCCGGCAGGGCTTGCGGCTGACTGAAGGAATGGCCTTGCTTCTGTATGAGCCGAACGATATTGAATGCGAGGCCCTGGCTCATTTCCTGAGCTCTCGCCGGGACCCAGCGGGAAGGACGGGCGCATGGGTTGCACGGCTGGATCCCCGGAACATCAGAGCCTGCGCTCACCCAGGGGAGTCTTCCAGGCAGCATCCGTGCATTGTGTGCGGCCAGGATTTCATGGCTCAGGAATCTGCGCGCGCAAGAGACTACACCGAAAGTTGCACTGCTTGCGGGGCAAGCATCATGGAGCCCATGGCGCCAGTCAAAGGTGCGGGGTCCACGCGCGAGGATTTCGGGCGTTAGGCCGCCTATGACCCGCTATATACCCGCCCGCCGCCGCCGCAACAAGCAGCCCTTATCGGGGGACCTCATCCACAAGGTAACAGCTCGCCTTTTTCCAAAGCGCAGCGACTACGGAATCAACTCCTACGAAGACATCGCTCAGGAGTTGGCGAAATTCGGAATCCTGAATCGGGGCGCTTTCACCCGACTGATGAAACGCCACAGGCGGGAGCTCATCCGCATTGACCGGGATCGACTCGCCCCAGGGGAAATCAAATATTTCTGCGAAATTTTTGGCGAGGCCTTTGTCAAGGATGCCATCAGGCGGCAATACTGGTTCGCATTGCCTGCGATGATTCGCATGGCGATGGAGCTGCAGTTCGGTGAGGACGTCGCGGTGTACGAAGATGTGGCCTAACTGACAAGCCAGCGCGGATGCGAGAAAAATAACGTGGCATCAAAATCAGAAAAACTCCTAGCCGCCTATGCACGCTTCGCGCAAGCCATTTCCGCCATCCCGGATGAAAAGGCGTGGGAACTCGCGCTGGTTGCCACCGGGGTTCCAACCTTTGTTGCCGAGGCCCGTCCACAGGGTGCCAAACCGACAAGTTCGCAGATCGTCTCCGGCCTGGAGCAGGGCTTGAGGGACATGCCCGACCTGATTGGCGAAGTGGATAGCCAGTGGCGTGGGGCGGTGTCAAAAGCGCTGCACGATGCGGTGGCGGCGGAGTACCCCGAATTTCTGCTGCTTGAAGCTGCGCGTCTCGAGGAGGTGATGGCGCGGGGGGAAATCAGGACCGAGGCTGAGTTCCATCTGGTGAGGCACAGGATAGATGTTCTGGAGGGAGAACCGGAGTTGCCTGAGGCTTTGGGGCGGCTTTATGTTTTGGTTGAGGCGTTTAAAGCCCGTGGTCAGGCTGAAACATGAAACTCGGAATACTGAGGGCTGTTGGCCACAACATCGCCGATTCGCTTGCGAGCGGCATAGGGCTCATGATTGGCTACTACACGATGGACGTATTCCTGGAAGCGCAGGGTGAAACTGAAGGATTTGTTGTTGTCGACTTCCTGAATGGTTCCACGGACGCCACTGCCGTCTCCGCGGACTTTCGCCAGGCGCTTCGCTTGTACGGGCGCGCGCTGCCAGAACTTTGCATGAAGCATGGACTGGACCCGGCAGAAATTACCAGGCTTGAAGCGCGTTACGGAACTGATCGTGTGTACGGCCGGCATTTCACCGTGACTGTTGAGAATCGGGACGGTAAACGTTCGACGGATCGCTACATCGGGATACCCGGCAAGCGATTCCGCCGCCGGCGCTGACTCACCCATTCGGCCTTGGAAGGTGACCATGCCAAACAAACCCAATCCACCCAGCACCCAAGGCTACGCCGAGCAAGCCGAGGCGCTAATCCCCCAGTACGAAGCCATTCCCTTTGTCAAACGCCACGAGGCCGAGCTGCATCTGTTGCCAAAGACGCCAAGCCGCATCCTGGACATAGGCGCGGGGACCGGCGTCGATGCGGCCTGGTTCGCGGAGCAGGGGCATAACGTTCTGGCCGTGGAACCGACGGCGGAGTTCCGGACGGCGGCCATGCGGCTTCACCCCTCGCCCTTGATCGAATGGCTGGACGATGTCTTGCCCGGGCTGGAGGCCGTGCTGTCGCGTGGGCAGCGCTTTGATGTCGTGATGCTGAGCGCGGTGTGGATGCATCTTGACGAAGCGGAGCGCCGCGCGGGCATGCCCAGGCTGGTGTCGTTGCTGGCACCGGGTGGCCTTATCCTGCTGTCGCTCAGGCACGGGCCCATTCCGGCCGGGCGGCGCATGTTTGAGGTGTCAGGTGAGGAGACGATAGCGCTTGCGCAGCAGCATGGGCTTAAGGCCGTGCTGAATACACAAACCGAGTCATTGCAACCGGGAAATATTGCCGCCGACGTCACCTGGACCCGGCTCGGCTTCAGGCGCGAAGGTTAAGCGGCCCCCGGCAACGCCAGGGGCCGCGCGCTTCAAACTTGCACGGCCTGATTTAACCCAGGTTCACCGGCACAAAAATCTTGCTGTCCCCGCGCTGGATCAGCAGGGCCACGGATTTCTCGGACTTGGCGACGGTGGCTCGCACCTGGTCGATGTTTTTCACGGGTACGCCGTTGATGGACAGCAGTACGTCGCCGGGCTGCACGCCGGCCAGGGCCGAGGGGCCGCTGGCCTGCTCCACGACCAGGCCGTTGTCGACACCGGCTTCCTTCTTTTCATCGGGTTGCAGCGGGCGCAGGGCCAGGCCCAGCTTGCCGTGGTTGGCGTTGTCCTTCTTGGCCACGACATCGCCGGTTTTGTCGTTGGCGCTGCCGAGTTTGGCGGTGATCTCCTTGGCCGACCCCTGGCGCCAGATGTCGAGCTTGAGGCTGTCGCCGGGCGCCGCCAGGCCGATGATGGCGGGCAGGTCGCCGGAGGAGACGATGGGCTGGCCGTTGACGCTGCGGATCACGTCGCCGCTTTGCAGGCCGGCCTTGTCGGCGGGGCCGCCTTTTTCAACGCTGGAGACCAGCGCGCCTTCGGGTTTGTCCAGTTTGAAGGAATCGGCAAAGGTCTGGTTGACTTCCTGCACCGCCACGCCCAGGCGCGCGTGCTCGACCTTGCCGGTGGCCACAAGCTGGTTCTTGATCTTGGCCGCCACGTCGATGGGGATCGCGAAGGACACGCCCTGGTAGCCGCCGCTGCGGGTGTAGATCTGCGAGTTGATGCCCACCACCTCGCCGCGGGTGTTGAAGAGCGGCCCGCCGGAGTTGCCGGGATTGACGGCGACGTCGGTCTGGATAAAGGGCACGGCGCTGTCGTCGGGCAGCGAGCGGCCCTTGGCGCTCACGACGCCGGCGGTGACGGTGTTTTCAAAGCCGAAGGGCGAGCCGATCGCCAGCACCCATTCGCCGACCTTGAGTTCGCTGATCTTGCCCAGGGTGACCACGGGCAGGTTCTTGGCGTCGATGCGCAGCACGGCAACATCCGTTTTCGGGTCGGCGCCCAGCACCTTGGCGCGGTATTCGCGGCGGTCGGTGAGCTTGACGGTGACTTCCTTGGCGTCGCGCACCACGTGGGCATTGGTCAGGATGATGCCGTCGGCGCTGACGATAAAGCCTGAGCCCTGGCCGCGTGTGGGCATTTCCTGCTGGGGTGCGCTGCGCCCGCCCTGGCGGCCCTGGCCTTGCTGGAAGCGCTTGAAGAATTCAAAGAAGGGGTCGCCGGAGAAAGGAGAGTCATCGTCGTCGCCGTCGCCCTGGGCGACTTCATTGCGGACCTTGGTGGTGCCGGTCACGCTGATGTTGACCACGGCAGGGCCGTAGCGTTCGGTGATCTGCGAGAAGTCGGGCAGGGCCATGGGGACGGAGGCCGTGCCTGTCGCGGCGGCGGGTGCGGAGATGGCGGGCGGCGTGGCGGCCGTGGCGGCGGAATGCAGGATGTTGATGGCGCCGACGCCGGCGCCGCCAATGGCGCCCGCGGCCAGCAATGCGGCGACAAGCCGGGTGTTCTTCAATGCGGTGGATGACATGGCGTGCTTCCTTGGGTTGAGGTTGCGACACTCTGGAGTGCCGATAGACCTAACTATGAGGACACTGTCTTAGACGGGGCTTAAGCGGAGCCGCTCACAAAACCCTCCTGGCGTTGTTGCGCCGCCTTGCCGTGCTGGTGCACTGTCTGCGGCGACGCGCCTAGCCAGGACCGCTTCGCTGGGTTTTGTGAGCGGCTCTAGGCCGATGAGCCAGAATCCGGCACCGCCGGAAAGCGGACATCGACCCTGAGCCCACCCAGGCGGTCGGAGCCGCCCAGTTCCAGCGTGGCGGCGTGCCGTCCGGCAATCGCTTTGACAATGGCCAGGCCCAGGCCGCTGCCGACGGGGGGCGCCGCATCGCCGCTTCCTTCTTGCTCCGCGCGGAAGAAGCGGTCGAACACGCGTTCGCGGTCTTCGTCGTGGATGCCGGGGCCGCTGTCTTCGACGGTGAGCACGATCCCGCTGTCCTGCGGGGCCAGCGAGACATCGACGCGGCCGCCGGACGGTGTGTACTTGACGGCGTTGTCCAGCAGGTTGCGCAGCAGCACGCGCAGGGCCTCGGCCTGGCCTTTGACCCGCAATGGCTGCGGCGGCGGGTCGCCCGCCACCATGCCCAGGTCTATCTGCTTGTGCAGGGCGTGCGGTAACACGTCAGCCACCGCAAGCTTGATGACTTCCTGCAAGTCCACGGGCACGTCGGCCGCAGCCTGGCCCAGGCCGGCCGGCGCCGTGGTTTCCGCAGCCTCCTCGCGGGCCAGCACCAGCAATTGTTCGACCAGGCGTATCGCCCGGTCTATGCCCTGGTTGAGCCGGGCGATGCCGGCCTCGTGTTCGGCGGGTGTGCCGCCGTTGCGGCGCAGGGCCTGGGCTTGCAGCTTGAGCGCGGTCAGCGGCGAGCGCAGCTCGTGCGCCGCGTCGGCCACAAAGTGTTTTTGTGCCTCGAAGGCGCCGCGCACGCGGCCGAACAGCAGGTTGAGTTCGTCCACCAGCGGACGCACCTCGTCGGGCAGGCCTTCGGCGGCCAGCGGCGACAAGTCGTCGGCGCGGCGGCCCGCCACCTGGCGGCGGGCGCGTTCAATGGGCGCCAGCGAGCGGCTGATGACCCACCAGACGAGCAGCATCAGCAGCGGCGTCAAAAACACAAAGGGCAGCACGGCGCGCACCGCCAATGCGCGCGCGCGGGCCGAGCGCGCGTCCAGGTCCTGGGCAATCTGCACCGTCTGCAGCGCGGTCTGCAGGGTGTAGACGCGGTAGCGGTTGCCGTGCGCCTCCACGTCGGAGAACCCCAGCACCGCGCGCGGCGGCAGCGCCGAGCGGGTGGAGCGAAAGATCTGCGTGCCGTCCTGGCCCCAGATCTGCACATAGACCTCAAAGCGATCTTCGACGTCGGCCTCGTCCAGCGGCAGGCTGAGGGGCACGCCGGCGCGCAGCGAGCGCGCCATCTGCCGCAGGTGCTCATCGAACATCGCATCGGCCTGCTGCAGCGCGCCGCGGTAGGCGGTGCCGGCCTGGAGCACGGCTGCGCCGAGGATGGCGGCCAGCACAAACCAGAGCAGCCGTTTCCTCAAGGAATGGGTCACCGGCCTGTTCATTGTTTGGGCACCAGGTAACCAAGCCCACGTACAGTCTGAATCACGTCGTTGCCGAGTTTTTTGCGCACGCCGTGGATGTAGACCTCGACGGCGTTGCTGCTGACGTCGTCTTTCCAGCTGAAGAGTTTTTCCTCAAGCTGCGTGCGTGAGAGCACCACGCCAGGCCGGGCCAGCAGGGGTTCGAGCACCGCCCATTCGCGCGCCGACAGGGTCACGGGCTGGCCGTTGAGGCTGGCTTCGCGCGTGGCCGGGTTCAGGCTCACGCCCTTGTGTTCGAAGGCCGGCTCGGCGCGGCCGGCGCTGCGGCGTATCAGCGCGCGTATGCGGGCCAGCATTTCGTCGGTGTCATAGGGCTTGACGACATAGTCGTCGGCGCCGGCGTCCAGCCCGGCGATGCGGTCGCCGACCGCGTCGCGCGCGGTGGCCACCAGCACCGGCGTGGTGTCGCGTCGCGCGCGCAGGGCGCGCAATACCTCCAGGCCGTCACGCTGGGGCAGGCCCAGGTCCAGCAGCACCAGGTCGTAATGTTCGCTGCGCAGCGCCTCGTCGGCCATGCGGCCGTCACGCACCCAGTTGACGGCGTAATGCTCGGCGCGCAGCACCTGCAAAACGGTTTCGCCGATCATGGCGTCGTCTTCGACGAGCAATAAGCGCATTGGGGGTTTCCTCGGAAGGCACCAGTATGCACGCAGCGGCTTAGGTGGAGCTTATAAAACCCCATCCAACGCGCTTCCGGTTTTACTCCTTCTCCCTCTGGGAGAAGGTGGGGATGAGGGCCTGCGGCGTTAGATGCCGCGCTGCATGTTGGAAGGCTGCCGGCCCTGTCTTGCAGACCGCGGCCCAGCCAGAGCCTGGGCCTCTTCGCGCTGTCCAGATGCGCGCAGGCGCATCTGGAGCCGCAGCGCTCAGCCCTCTCCCTCTCCCAGAGGGAGAGGGGAAAGAGACTCTTAACCCAGCCGCGCGCGGTGACGGGCGATCTGCGCCTTGACCTGGGCCGGCGCGGTGCCGCCCAGGATGTTGCGGGCGTTGAGCGAACCGCGCAGGCTTAAACAGTCGTAGACGTCTTTTTCGATCTTGGGGTTGAATTCCTGCAGCACGGCCAGCGGCAGCTCGGACAGGTCCACCGCATGGGTGGTGGCGGCTTTCACGGCGTGGGCCACGGTTTCGTGGGCGTCGCGGAAGGGCAGGCCTTTCTTGACCAGGTAGTCGGCCAGGTCGGTGGCGGTGGCATAGCCGCGCAGCGCGGCCTTTTCCATGGCTTCGGGCTTGACGGTGATGCCGGCCACCATCTCGGCAAAGATGCGCAGCGTGTCTTTCAGCGTGTCGACGGTGTCGAACAGCGGCTCCTTGTCTTCCTGGTTGTCTTTGTTGTAGGCCAGGGGCTGGCCCTTCATCAGGGTAATCAGGCCCATCAGGTGGCCGACCACGCGGCCGGTCTTGCCGCGCGCGAGTTCGGGCACGTCGGGGTTTTTCTTCTGCGGCATGATGGAAGAGCCGGTGGTGAAGCGGTCGGGGATGTGGATGAAGCCGAAGTTCTGGCTCATCCACAAAATCAGTTCTTCGCTCATGCGGCTGATGTGCACCATGGCCAGCGAGGCGGCGGCCGTGAATTCGATCGCGAAGTCGCGGTCGCTCACCGCGTCCAGGCTGTTCTGGCACACCTGCGGCTTGCCGTTTTCATCGACCATGCCCAGGGTTTTGGCGGCGCGCTCGCGGTCCAGCGGGTAGCTGGTGCCGGCCAGCGCGGCGGCGCCCAGCGGCAGGCGGTTCACGCGCTTCCTGATCTCGCGCATGCGCTCGGCATCGCGGCTGAACATTTCAACGTAGGCCAGCATGTGGTGGCCGAAGCTCACGGGCTGGGCCACCTGCAGGTGGGTGAAGCCGGGGAGGATGACTTCGGCGTTTTTCTCGGCGATGTCGACCAGGGCTTTTTGCAGGTCGGTGAGCAGCCCGCCTATGAGGTCGATTTCGCCGCGCAGCCACAGGCGCACGTCGGTGGCGACCTGGTCGTTGCGGCTGCGGCCGGTGTGCAGGCGCTTGCCGGCGTCGCCGACCAGCTGGGTCAGGCGCGCCTCGATGTTGAAGTGCACGTCCTCCAGGTCCAGCTTCCACTCAAAGGCGCCGGACTCGATCTCGCTGGTGATCTGCGCCATGCCCTTCTGGATGTCGGCATAGTCGGCGGCGGGGATGATTTTCTGCGCGGCCAGCATTTCGGCGTGGGCCAGCGAGCCGGCGATGTCGGCCTGCCACAGGCGCTTGTCGAAGAACACGCTGGACGTGTAGCGCTTGACCAGGTCGCTCATGGGTTCGGAAAAGAGGGCAGACCAGGCTTGGGACTTTTTGTCGAATTGGTTCACGTCGGGCTTTCTTTGGGTGGCGGTCACGTTGCAGGCCGTGCCGGGCCGTGGATTCGGGGCTCCGGATGCGCTATTCTGGGCAGCCGCGGGCCGGCGATGGCTTTTATTGTCTTCCAGGCCGCCGCCGCGGGGTTGCGGGAGGCGCGACCGGTGCAATACTTGGCGTCACGGTGATTTTATCCGTCCGCCAAGCCGGCCCGGGAGCCCGCTTCCCCCGTTTCCCACGATGTACCCATGCACCATGCCATGAAGCCTTCGCCTGATCCGCAGACCTTCGGGGAATCCAGCTTGCTGGGCAGCATCCTCTCGACCGATGAGGAGCCCACGCGGCGAAGCAGTGCGCGCGCCAGCATGTTCGACGCCTGCCAGGTCGGGGTGGTGCTGCGCGCCGTGCTGTTCGCGGAGACCATGGTGGGGGTGGCCGCCATGTTCGACGCCGACAACGCCATCCAGTGGCTGCTGCGCTTCGCCTTGCTGACCGGCGGGGTGCTGCCGGCCACGCTGGCCTGGCTGATCGCGGCCTGCGCCCTCAAGTCGCGGCTGAACCGGCTCAGGTTCTGGCAGCAATGGACGGCCGGCGTGCTGCTGGGCGCAGCGGCGGGGGTCTATGGCTGCGGGCTTCTGTCCGTGATGGGGCTTTTGGCGCGGCCGCCCTGGTGGGCCAGCGCCTCGGCGGGTGCCTTGCTGTCGGCCATCCTGCTGGCGGGGCTGTACTGGCGCGCCAAGGCACGTACGCCGGCGGCCACGGCGGCTCGCCTGGCGGAGCTGCAGTCGCGCATACGCCCCCATTTTTTGTTCAACACCCTCAACAGCGCGATCGCGCTGGTGCGCGCCGAGCCGGCCAAGGCTGAGGCCGTGCTGGAAGACTTGAGCGAATTGTTCCGCCATGCGCTGGCCGACCCGGCGGAATCGGTCACCCTGGGGCAGGAAATCGCGCTGGCCCAGCATTACCTGGCCATAGAGCAGATCCGCTTCGGCGAGCGCCTGCAAGTGCAGTGGAGCCTGGACGCCGGCGCGGACCTGGCCAAGCTGCCGCCGCTGCTGCTGCAGCCGCTGGTGGAGAACGCCGTCAAGCACGGCGTGGAGCCCAGCGCCACGGGTGCGCAACTCAGGATTTCCACGCTCAAGCGCGGCGGCACGGTGGTGATCAAGGTCACCAACTCGACCCCGGCCGGCGCCGGCGAGCGCGGCCACGGCCTGGCGCTGGCCAATGTGCGGGAGCGGCTGATCTTGCTGCATGATGTCGAGGCGAAATTCAAGACCGTCTTCAAGGACGGCATCTTTCAGGTGCGCATGGAGATTCCCGCATGAAACTCAAGGTACTGGTGGTGGACGACGAAGCGCTGGCCCGGTCGCGCCTGCGCACCCTGCTGGGTGACTGCACGGCGCCGGCCGCGGTCGTGGGCGCGGAAGCGGCCGATGCCGCGGAGGCCATGGGGGCCTTGCAGCGTGAAGCCTTTGACGCGGTGCTGCTCGACATTCGCATGCCCGGCGCCGACGGCATCGCGCTGGCGCAGATGATCGCCACCCTGCCGCGGCGGCCCGCCGTGGTGTTTGTCACCGCCCACTCGGAGCACGCGGTGCAGGCCTTTGAGCTGGAGGCCGTCGACTACCTGACCAAGCCCGTGCGCCTGGAGCGGCTGCAGCAGGCGCTGCAAAAGGTGGAGCGCCAGTTGCAGGCGGCGCGCCCCGGCCAGCCCCCGGCCGCCGAGGAAATGCTCATCATCCAGGACCGGGGCCGCACTGAGCGCGTGCCGCTGGCCGAGGTGATCTACTTCAAGGCCGAACTCAAGTACATCACCGTGCGTACGGCCGGCCGCAGCTACATCCTCGATGGGTCGCTGAGCGAGCTCGAGGAGCGCCACGCGGCGCGCTTCATGCGCATACACCGCAATGCGCTGATCGCGCGCCATGCGGTGCGCGCGCTCGAAAAGCATTTCGACCCTGAAGAAGGCGAGGGGTGGGCGGTGCGGCTCAACGGCATCGACGAGCTGCTGGCGGTTTCGCGCCGCCAGCTCAGCGCTGTGCGCGAGGCCATCACGTCCTGAGGCACACTTGCCCGGCCGGCCCGGCATCGCCGCTTCCTGTTTTCCCCTTTACTGTCTCCCCGACCCCACATGCTTCAACACGCCGATTTCACCCAGCGCCACGTGCACCGTTTCAGCAACCCGCCCGCCAWTGAGCAGCAGCTGGTGCGGGAATTTTTTGCCGGCAAACCCGGCTTTTACGTGGATGTGGGCGCCAACGACCCGGTGCTCGACTCCCAGTCGCAGCATCTGGAGGCGATTGGCTGGACGGGCCTGCTGGTCGAGCCCGACCCGGATTGCTGCGCGCTGCTGCGCCAAAGCCGCAAGGGCACGGTGATCGAGATGGCCTGCTCCAGCCCGGAAAACGCCGGCAAGCTGCTGCAGCTGAACCGCGCGGGCCCGCACTCGACGCTGGAAGACCGGCCCATTGCCCTGGGCGCGGTGGTGCGCTCCACCGTGGCGGTGCGCTGCGAAACCCTGGACACCATGCTGCGCGAGCACGGCGCACCCGTGGGCTTTGACCTGCTGTCCATCGACATCGAGGGGCATGAGCTGGTCGCCCTGTCGGGCTTTGACTTCGGCCACTGGCAACCCCGGCTGGTGCTGATCGAGGACCACGTCACCCACCACCACAAACATGCGCTGATGCGCGCCAACGGCTACCAGCTGCTGCTTCGAACCGGGCTCAACAGCTGGTACGTTCCGGCGAAAGCGTCCTACACTTTTTCCTGGGCGGCCCGGTTTGAATATCTGCGTAAGTACTATCTGGGCCTTCCATCGCGGAAGTTTCGCTATTCGCGCCCGGCGGCTTAAACAGACACGGGGGACATATGACTCAAGAAGAAGCCGACTCGCCGCCGCCGGCCGATGCGGCCGTGGCCGCCGAAGCGCAGCGCGTGCTTCTTCACATGCCGGTCGACATCCGCAACATGTCGCTGGTGGTGCTGGCCGGCCTGGCTTTCCTGTTCGTGCTGCACTGGGCCAAGGCGGTCTTTATCCCGGTGATGGTGGGTGTGCTGCTCAGCTACGCGTTTTCGCCGGTGGTCAACTGGTTTGAAGCCAGGCGGGTGCCGCGCTGGCTCAGCGCGGCCGTGCTGCTGCTGTCCATCCTGGGCGGCATAGGCGGCACCGCCTGGTCGCTCGGTGACGAGGCCACGCAACTGGTGGAAGCGCTGCCGGCGGCGGCGCAGAAGTTCCGCCAGGCCGTGAAGGCGCGCACCGGCCGCCCCGACAGCGCGCTGGAAACCATGCAGAAAGCCGCGTCGCAGATAGAGCAAGCCGCGCAGGAGAGTTCGGCGCCCGGCAATACGCGCGGTGCCATGCGTGTGGTGGTCGAGCCCGCGCGCTTTGACATCAGGCACTACCTGTGGTCGGGCAGCGTCGGCCTGATCGCGCTGATAGGCCAGGCCACGGTGGTGGTCTTTCTCACTTACTTCCTGATGATCTCGGGCGACACCTTCAGGCGCAAGTTGCTCAAGCTGGCGGGCGACAGCCTGAGCAGCAAAAAGATCACGCTGCAAGCCCTCAACGAAATCACCGGCCAGATCCAGCGCTACCTGCAGGTGCAGTTGCTGACCAGCGCGCTCGTGGGCCTTTTGACCTGGCTGGCCCTGCTGGCCCTGGGCCTGGACAATGCCGCGGTCTGGGGTGTGGCGGCGGCCGTGCTGAACCTGGTGCCCTACGTCGGCTCGCTGGTCACGGCGGGCGGCTCCGCGCTGGTCGGGTTTTTGCAGTTCGGCTCGCTCAATATGGCCCTGGCCGTGGGCGGTGCCTCGCTGCTCATCCACACGCTGGTCGGCAACCTGCTCACGCCCTGGCTCACCAGCCGCGCCAGCCGCATGAACCCGGTGGCGGTGTTTGTCGGGCTGCTGGCCTGGGGCTGGCTGTGGGGTGTGTGGGGCTTGTTGCTGGGTATTCCCATCCTGATGATCGTGAAGGCGATTTGCGACCGGGTGGAAGATCTCAAACCCATCGGTGAATTTTTAGGGTCTTGAGCCTTGCTGGATGGAAAGCTGGTATTGCTCCTTCCCCCGCTGGGGGAAGGTGGGGATGGGGGCCG
>NZ_JBFUGK010000048.1:0-40438 GCF_056402935.1 Polaromonas sp. P3_B1 | reverse complement strand
GTCGTAGCCCTTGGCTTCGCCGCCGAACTTCGATGCCAGAACGGTCGTGATCGCCGCCGTCAGGGTCGTCTTGCCGTGGTCCACGTGGCCAATCGTGCCTACGTTGACGTGCGGCTTGGTCCGCTCAAATTTGCCTTTTGCCATTTTTCAACTCCAGAAATTTATAAAGAGTTACAAACCAATTAACGAACTACAGCCGGCGACAGCGCCTTGCACGCCGCGCCAGCTCAAAATATGGTGCCCTTTGCGGGAATCGGACCCGCGACCTCTCCCTTACCAAGGGAGTGCTCTACCACTGAGCCAAAAGGGCTTAAATTTTCAAAAGTCAGAAGACTTCAATCCCACCGCAATTCAACGCAAGACCAACCAACAGAACCTGCAACACCCCGAAACCGCAGCTTCTTGGAGCGGGAGACGGGAATCGAACCCGCGTCATTAGCTTGGAAGGCTAGGGTTCTACCATTGAACTACTCCCGCGCAGCTCTGCCAATTCAACTCACATCAAACCACTCACAGCCCAAAACCCGCTTTACGCGACTGCCTTGCGCCGTCCGCTTGCCAAAAATCAACAAAAATCTGGTGGATGAGGCTGGATTCGAACCAGCGTAGGCGTTAGCCAACAGATTTACAGTCTGCCCCCTTTAGCCACTCGGGCACCCATCCTTCAAGCGAACCTCGGATTATGCCACGGTTTTATGTCGGACGGAATCCCCGGGCATCCCAAAAAGCATTAAAAATACCTCATGAGCACCCCGCCCCCAATTCCCTCGCCGCCAGACCCATCCTCCCAGCGCCGGGTCAACCTGGCCCTGCAGGGCGGAGGCTCGCACGGCGCCTTCACCTGGGGCGTCCTGGACGCCCTGCTGCAGGACGAGCGCATCCAGTTTGACGGGATCAGCGGCGCCAGCGCGGGCGCGGTCAATGCCGTGGCGCTGGCGCACGGATTCGCCGTCGCCGCGCATAAAAACAGTGGAACGCCCAACCCCCGGGAAGCCGCCCGCGCATCACTGGCGCGCATCTGGCAGGGCGTGGCCGCCATGGGCAGCCTGGGCTCCATGGCCGACGGCATCAGCAGGATGCTGCTCGGTGGTTGGCCATCTGACAAAGTGAGCACAAACTTTTTCAGTAACGCCATGAACCAATGGCTCTCGCCCTACCAGTCCAATCCGCTGGACATCAACCCCCTGCGCAAGCTGCTGCAGGCCGAAATCGACTTTCCTGCCATCGCCGCCTTGCAGTTGCCCAAGGCTTTTGTGTCCGCGACCCATGTCAACACCGGCCAGGCCGAAATCTTTTCAGGCAAGCGCCTGACATTGCAGGCTGTGATGGCCTCCACCTGCCTGCCTACGTTATTCCAGGCGGTGGAAATTGGCGGCCAAGCCTACTGGGACGGCGGGTTTTCCAGCAATCCATCCCTGCTGCCCCTGATCAGCGAATGCAGCAGCCGCGACATCATCGTGGTGCAGATCAATCCTTTGCGGCGGCCCGAGGTGCCCCACACGCCGCACGACATCATGGACCGGGTGAACGAGCTGACCTTTAACGCAAGCCTGCTGTCGCAGATGCGCACCATCGATTTCATCAACCGCCTGCTGGCGGACGGACGTTTGCAGGAAGGCGCGAAGTACAAAAGCCTGCTGCTGCACCGTATCGACGGCGGCGAGGCGCTGGAGAACCTGCCGCCGTCGAGCAAGCTGTCTGCCGATGGGGCCATGATTGAGAAATTGTTTGAGATGGGCCAGGGCGCGGCCAAACGCTGGCTGCGCCGCCACTTTGAAGCGCTGGGCCTGCAAAGCACGGTCAATATCCGGCGTGACTATGTAGGCAGCCTCCCCCAGGAGTTCTAGCGGGGGCCCTCACAAAACCCTCCTGGCGTTGTTGCGCCGCCTAGCCAGGACCGCTTCGCCGGGTTTTGTGAGGCCCCCCGGCGGCTGCCTATCTATCTAGTGGGTTTTTAATGTTCCGCGCCGCGGCAACCATTTCACACCCACACGCCGGCTAGGGTTTCGGGTGCGCGTCGCGCCATTCCCGCGCCTGCGAGAAATGCCCGCAGCCGATAAAAGGCAAAGGCGGCCGCAGGGCCGACAGTGGCGAAGGATGGTTGGCCACCAGCACCTTGTGGCGCTTGGCATCAATCAGAGCCCGCTTGCTTTGGGCATGGGAGCCCCACAGCATAAAAACCACCGGGTGGTCGCCATCGGCCACCTGGCGGATCAGCGTGTCGGTCAGCACTTCCCAGCCTTTGCCGGCATGGCTGGCCGGCTGGCTTTCTTCCACCGTCAGGCACGTGTTGAGCAACAGCACGCCATGCGTAGCCCACTTCACCAGGCTGCCGCCGGGCACGGGAAACGCGGGGGGCGGCGTGCCCAGATCGCGCTGCAGCTCCTTGAAGATGTTGCGAAGCGAAGGCGGCAAAGCCACGCCGGGCGCGACGGAAAATGCCAGCCCCTCGGCCTGGCCCCGGCCGTGGTACGGGTCCTGGCCCAGGATCACGACGCGCACATCTTCGGAGGGCGTGAGTTCCAGCGCGCGCAGCGGCTGGGGCGGGAAGATCACCGCGCCTTGCGCGAGCCGGCCCTGCAGGAAATCCAGCAGCTTGCGGCCGGTGGGGGAAGCGAAAAAGGCCTCGGTGGTGGGACGCCAGCCGGGCGCCACCGGCCAGTCCGCAGGGTCCGCGCTCAGCAGTTGGTCCGGAGGGTTCATCTGCACCGCCTCCTGAATTTACTTACCGCCGAACAGCTGGGCCAGCGCCAGGCCCGGCTCGTCGGCGCGCATAAAGGCCTCGCCGACCAGGAAAGCGTTGACGCCGGCGTCCCGCAAGCGCTTCACGTCGGCCGGCGTGGCGATGCCGGACTCGGTGACCAGCAAGCGGTCCGTCGGCACCTGCGCAAGCATGCCCAGCGTGGTATCCAGGGAGACCTCGAAGGTTTTCAGGTTGCGGTTGTTGATGCCGATCAGCGGCGTCTTGAGCTTGAGCGCGCGATCCAGCTCAGCCTTGTCGTGCACCTCGACCAGCACCGCCATGTCCAGCGACATGGCCAGCGCCTCCAGCGACTTCATCTGCGCGTCGTCCAGGCAGGCCGCGATCAGCAGGATGCAGTCGGCGCCCATGACACGCGCTTCGTAGACCTGGTACGGGTCGACCATGAAGTCCTTGCGCAGCACCGGCAGGCTGCACGAGGCCCGGGCCTGCTTCAAGTAGTCGACGCTGCCCTGGAAGAACTGCTTGTCGGTCAGCACTGAAAGGCAGGCCGCGCTGAGCGTGCCGTCGCCTTCGGCATAACTTTGCGCGATGTCGGCCGGGATGAAGTCGGCGCGCAGCACGCCTTTGGACGGGCTGGCTTTTTTGACTTCGGCGATCACCGCGGGCTGGCCCGCCGCGATCTTGGCGCGCAGCGCGCCCACGAAGTCGCGCGTCAGCACGCGCGATTCGGCGTCTTCACGCATCACGGCCAAGGGTTTCTTGCGAATCGCTTCAGCGATTTCCTGCCGCTTGACGGCGATGATTTTGTCGAGGATGTCGGACATGGTGTTCAGGCCGCGAGTTGTTGGGTGGTGGAAACCAGTTGCTGCAAGCGGGCCTTGGCCGCGCCCGAGGCCAGAGCTTCACGGGCCAGGACTATGCCGGCCTTCATGGAGTCGGCCACATTGGCGGCGTACAGCGCCGCGCCGGCATTGAGGATCACGATGTCGCGCGCCGCGCCGGGCTGGTTGTCCAGCACGCCCAGCAGCATGGCCTTGGACTGCTCGGGCGTTTCCACGCGCAGCGCGCGGTTGCTGGCCATGGGCATGTCGAAGTCTTCGGGATGGATTTCGTATTCGGTGATTTCACCGTTTTTGAGTTCACCGACGACGGTGGCCGCGCCCAGGCTGACCTCATCCATGCCGTCCTTGCCGTAGACCACTACCGCATGCTCGGCACCCAGGCGCTGCAGGGCACGCACCTGTATACCCACCAGGTCGGAATGGAACACGCCCATCAGGATGTTGGGCGCGCCGGCCGGATTGGTCAGCGGGCCCAGGATGTTGAAGATGGTGCGCACGCCCAGTTCCTTGCGGATGGGGGCGACGTTTTTCATCGCCGGGTGGTGGTTGGGCGCGAACATAAAGCCCACGCCGACCTGTTCTATGCATTTGGCGATGGCTTCGGGCGAAAGGCCGATATGGATGCCCAGCGATTCGATCACGTCGGCGCTACCGGACTTGCTGCTGACGCTGCGCCCGCCGTGCTTGCTGACCTTGGCGCCTGCCGCCGCGGCCACAAACATGGAGCAAGTGGAAATATTGAAGGTGTGCGAACCGTCGCCGCCGGTGCCAACGATGTCAACCAGGTGGGTCTTGTCGGCCACATGGACCTTGGTGGAGAACTCGCGCATCACCTGCGCGGCGGCGGTGATCTCACCTATGGTTTCTTTTTTGACGCGCAGGCCGGTGATCAGCGCGGCCATCATCACGGGCGACATCTCGCCGCTCATGATGAGCCGCATGATGTGCAGCATCTCGTCATGAAAGATTTCGCGGTGCTCTATGGTGCGCTGCAGCGCTTCCTGCGGGGTGATTTTGTGGGTATGGGGCATGGCTTGTCTCGCTTCCTGGTGCTTCTTTTACGGGACTGGATGGGATGGCTCAGTTCGCGGGATTATCGGTAAAGGCGAGCTTGAGGCCGAAGGCAATGAACATCGCACCGGCCGCGCGGTCCAGCCAGTGCATGCCGCGCTGCACGGCATCGCGTTTGGCCATCCAGGCGGCCACCAGCGCCCAGCCCGAATTCACCGGGATGGCATTCAGGTTGAACAAGACACCCAGCAGCACAAAAGCCAGGGCTTTGTTGTCGGCGTCAGGGGCGATGAACTGCGGCACAAAGGCGAGGAAAAAAATCGCCACCTTGGGATTCAGGACATTGGTCCAGAAGCCCCCCATGAAAACCGCTTTCAGGCGCCGTTCCGGCTGGGCCGCAGCCGCAGCGACGAGGTCGGTGGTGGCCTGCGGCGCTTTGGACAACAGGATCTTCGCGCCTATCCACAACAGGTAGGCCGCGCCCATCCACTTGAGCACGGTAAAGGCAAGGGCCGAAGTGGCCAGCAACGCGCCGACGCCTACGGCCGCCGCGAAGATGTGGACAAAACAGCCGGCTGTAATACCCAGGCCGGCCACGATGCCGGCGCGCGCGCCTGAACGCAGCGAGTTGGTCACGATGTACAGCACGTCGGGGCCCGGCGTCAGGTTGAGCAGCCAGCCGGCCGCGATAAACAGCAACAAGTGTTGAAAATCAGGCATGGCTTTGTCCTTTAAGCCTTGATATGGAAGAACTGCCGGATGGCGGCCACGGCGCGGTCCACGCCGGCGGCGTCTACATCAAGGTGCGTCACAAAACGCAGCCGGTACAAGCCCGTGGCCTGTATGCCCTGGCTGCCCAGGTGCTTGAGCAGGGCTGCGGACTGCTCGCGCGCCGCGCCCGTCAGGTCCACAAACACGATGTTGGTTTGCGGCACTTCGACCTGCAGGCCCTCGATGCCGGCCAGGCCGTCGGCCAGTTGCCTGGCCAGCGCATGGTCCTGGGCGAGGCGCCCCACGTGATGGTCCAGCGCGTGCGAAGCCGCCGCGGCCAGCATGCCGGCCTGGCGCATGCCGCCGCCGGCCATCTTGCGGATGCGGTGCGCCCGCGCGATGAACTCGCGCGAACCGCACAGCGCCGAACCGACAGGCGCGCCCAGGCCCTTGCTGAAGCAGACGGACACACTGTCGAAACAGCCGGCGATACGTTTGGCTTCGGCCAGAGCGCTGCTTCCCGTTTGCGCGGCCTGCGCGACGGCGGCGTTGAACAGCCGCGCGCCGTCAAGGTGGCGGGCCAGGCCGTGTTTTTTCGCGAGTGCGGTGGCCTGCTGCACATAGTCGAAAGGCAGCAGCTTGCCGCCCAGGGTGTTTTCCAGCGCCAGCAGGCGTGTGCGCGCGAAATGCGCGTCGTCGGGCTTGATCGCCGCCTCAATCTCGGACAGGGCCAGCGTGCCGTCGGTATGGTGGTTCAGCGGCTGTGGCTGCACGCTGCCGAACACCGCGGCGCCGCCGCCTTCCCAGCGGTAGCAATGCGCCATCTGGCCGACGATGTACTCGTCGCCGCGCTGGCAGTGGCTCAAGATGGCGCAGAGGTTACTCTGCGTGCCGGTGGGCACAAACAGCGCGGCTTCAAAGCCCAGCAGGCCGGCGATCTTTTCCTGCAGCGCATTGACGGCGGGGTCGTCGCCGAACACGTCGTCGCCCAGCGGCGCGGCCAGCATGGCCTCGCGCATGGCGGCGGTCGGCCGGGTCACGGTGTCGCTGCGTAAATCCACAAAAGCCTGGCTCATGCGCTTTGCTCCAGGAAATTTTTCAGCATGGCATGGCCGTGCTCGGTCAGTATCGATTCAGGATGGAATTGCACGCCCTGGATGGGCAGCTCCTTGTGGCGCACGCCCATGATCTCACCGTCATCCGTCCAGGCTGTGACAGCCAGGGCCTTGGGGCACGATGCCTTGTCAATCGCCAGCGAGTGGTAGCGGTTGACGACGAACTGCTCGGGCAAGTTGGCGAATACGCCCTCTTGCGTGGTGGTGATCACGCTGGTCTTGCCGTGCATGAGCTGCTGGGCGCGGATGATGTTTCCGCCGAAGGCCGCACCTATGCTCTGGTGGCCCAGGCAGACGCCCAGGATGGGCAGCTTGCCGGCGAAATGCTGGATCGCCGCAACCGAGATGCCGGCTTCGGCCGGCGAGCACGGCCCGGGCGAGACCACCAGCAGGTCGGGCGCGCGGGCGGCGATGTCCGCCACGCTGATTTCGTCGTTGCGAAACACTTCGACCTCGGCGCCCAGTTCACCGAAGTACTGGACGATGTTGTAGGTAAAGCTGTCGTAGTTGTCGATCATCAAGAGTTTGCTGCGCTTCATGGCTCAGGCCTTTCCGCGCAGGCGTTGGAACTCGCCGCGCTCAAAGTCAATGGATGCGGCGATCATGGCGCGGTAAGCCGCTTCCATGACGGCCTCGGGAGCACCGGCTTCGCGGGCCTGGGCGCGTACGCGGTCCACGATGAACTCGATGCGCGCGTTGTCGACGATCTCGCCAGCGTGTTGCTTGATGCGCGCCGCCTGCGCGACGTAAGCGCTGCGCTCTGCGACCAGCGCCACGATGCGGTCGTCGAGCGCGTCGATGTTGCGGCGCACGTCGGCCATGGTGTGGCAGTGTTCGATGGATGGGTAGGTGGCCGCGCTCATTCGAGGCCCTCCTCGACGAGCTCGGACGCCCGCAGCAACGCGCGCGCCTTGGCTTCTGTCTCTTTCCATTCGAGCTCGGGCACCGAGTCTGCCACCACGCCGGCCGCCGCCTGCACATACAGCGTCTGGTCCTTGATGATGCCGGTGCGTATCGCAATCGCCACGTCCATATCGCCGGCATAGCTGAGGTAGCCGCAGGCGCCGCCGTAGAGGCCGCGCTTGGTGGGCTCGAGCTGGTCGATGATTTCCATGGCATGGACCTTGGGCGCACCGGTCAGCGTACCGGCCGGAAAGGTGGCTTTGAGCACGTCCATGCTGGTCATGCCGTCCAGCAGCACGCCTTCGACATTGCTCACGATGTGCATCACGTGGCTGTAGCGCTCGACCGCGAAGGCTTCGGTGACCTTGACCGTGCCGGTCTTGGCGATGCGGCCTATGTCGTTGCGCGCCAGGTCTATCAGCATGACATGCTCGGCGCGCTCCTTCGGGTCGTTGACGAGTTCGTGCTCGACGGCCTTGTCGGCCTCGGGCGAGGATGCGCGCGGGCGGGTGCCGGCCAGCGGGCGAATCGTGATCTTCTGGCCTTCCGCCACCCTCTCCTGCCGCACCAATATCTCGGGCGACGCGCCCACCACATGGAAATCTCCGAAGTGGTAGTAATACATGTAGGGCGAAGGATTGAGGGAACGCAATGCACGGTAGAGGCTGAGCGGCGACTCGGTGTAGCGCTTCTTGATGCGCTGCCCCACCTGCACCTGCATGAAGTCGCCGGCTTCAATCAGGCGCTTGGCTTTTTCCACCGCGGCGATGTAGTCGGCCTTGGCGAAATCGCGCTCGGCCGGGTAGCCCTGCGAGGGCTTGACCACCGGGGCGCTGACCGAGTACTTGAGCTTTTCCTTGAGCTCGCGCAGGCGCTTCTTGGCGGTGGCGTAGGCCTCCGGCTGGGCCGGGTCGGCGTAGACGATCAGGTAGAGCTTGCCCGAGAGGTTGTCGATCACCGCCAGCTCTTCGCACTGCAGCAGCAGGATGTCGGGACAGCCCAGGGTGTCGGGCGGACAACTGGCTTCGAGTTTTTTCTCGATGTGGCGCACCGCGTCGTAGCCGAAATAGCCGGCCAGGCCGCCGCAGAACCGCGGCAGGCCGGGACTTAGCGCGACCTTGAAGCGCTTCTGGTAGTCAGCGATGAAGTCCAGGGGGTTGAGCCCCGAGGTTTCCACGACCCGGCCGTCCGTCACCACCTCGGTGAGGCGGTCTGCGCCGAAGCCCGATGCGCGCACCAGCGTGCGGGCCGGCAGGCCGATAAAGCTGTAGCGGCCAAAGCGTTCGCCGCCGACGACGGACTCCAGCAGGAAGCTGAATTTGCCGCCGTCCTTGGAGTGGGCGAGCTTGAGGTACAGGGAAAGCGGCGTCTCAAGGTCGGCAAACGCCTCCGCCATCAGGGGAATGCGGTTGTAGCCCTGGCCGGCCAGGCTTTTAAATTCGAGTTCAGTGATCACGGTAAATCCTTCGCTAGGGGGCCAAGCGCCTTGGGGCGCGGCCGCCAGTCATTCACACACCCCGAAGACCGGGGCCGGGATGCACCGCCGGGTTGCGGGGCATCGATGGAAGAGGGGAAAGGGGGTGCCGCAGAACCTGCGGCGGTTGTGCGGACCGATGGCAGCGTCTTGACGTGCCGGCCGCATGCGCTTCAGGCGTGCGAGAAATGACAGGTACGCCAGGGCCAGGCTCCCCGGTCGCCACAACCTGTTTGAATGATGCGATGAATAAACATGTAGAGCAAAGTGTAGCAAAGACCGAGGCCGGCCCGGTTAAAGGACGCGGGAAATAAAAGCTGGGCCGGGCCCGGTTGGCTCTGCTAACAGGTCCTAGTACTAATGCTTATCTCGCAAACCCTCTTGCGAGGGGCCGCCGTGGAACTCGAAAATAGGGGATAAAAACGAACGCTCGTTCTATTCCAACCACTCTTTGGAGACAGCCCATGACTTTGACAACGCGATGCATCGCGGGCCTGGCCGGCCTGGTGCTCTCATTCGGCACCTTTGCCGCACCAATGGAGGTGTCGGGCGTCAAGCTCGACGACCCGGTCGAGGTTCACGGCACCAAGCTCCAGCTCAATGGGGCGGGCATTCGCTACAAGGCGGTGTTCAAGGTCTACGTGGCCGGGATGTACCTGCCCAAAAAAGCCACCACCCCGGAAGAGGTCTACACCATGGCCGGACCCAAGCGCATCAGCATCACCCTGCTGCGCGAGATTGATTCCAACGAACTCGGCAAGAGCTTCACCACCGCCTTCACCGAAAACGCGCCCAAGGCGGAAATGTCCAAACTGATTCCCGGCCTCATCAGGATGGGCCAGGTCTTTGCCGACCAGAAGAAGCTGGTGGCCGGCGAAGGCTTCACCATCGACTGGATTCCCGGCACCGGCACCGTGATCTCCGTCAAAGGCAAACCGCAAGGCGAGCCCTTCAAGGAAGTCGAATTTTTCAACGCCCTGGTGCGTATCTGGCTGGGCCCGCAGCCCGCCGACTGGAAACTCAAGGACGCGATGCTGGGTAAAACCAGCTAAAGGTTCGCGGGCTTTCACGCGGTCAACGGGGCGAAAGCCCCGTTGCCGTTTGTGCCGCCGCATTGCGTGTCATCTCTGAAAACGCAGTTCTGCCAGCGAATCGACAAAGCCGTCGGCGTCGACTTCGCGCACCGGTTCGCCATGGTTGTAGCCATAGGTCACCAGCAGCACCGGGCACCCCGCCGCGCGCGCGGCCCGGGCGTCATTGCTGGAGTCTCCAACCATCAGGGTGCGCGCGGGCTCGGTGCCCAGCGCCTCGCAGGTCTTGAGCAAGGGCAAGGGATCGGGCTTCTTGCGCTCGAACGAATCGCCGCCAAACACCTCACTGAAAAAACCGTCAAGGCCCTTGAGCTTGAGCAACTGGCGCGCCATGGCCAGCGGCTTGTTGGTCAGGCAAGCCAGCTTGAGCCCGGCCTGCTGCAGGGCACGCAAGCCTTCCAGTCCTCCGGGGTACACCGTCGAGTGCAAGCCATTGATCGTGGCGTAATGCCGCTGGTAGCTCGCCATGGCGTCGGCATAGCGCTCGGGCATATCCGCCCCGGCATGCGCCAGCACCGCCCTCACAAGATTCTCTGAGCCCTTCCCGACCATACGACCGACGGTCGCCGCATCCAGTTGCAGCGGCACCTGGCCCGGCTTGCGCAATTCGGCCAGCATGGCGTTCACGGCGGCCACGAAGTCGCCCAGGGTGTCAACCAATGTGCCGTCGAGGTCCACCATGGCGGCATCGAAGCTGCCTTGGTTCAAGGTAATAGAGTTCAAATCAAAGTAATAGAGTTCAAAATGCGGCGGTCGCTCAATGAGTGTTGGTGCCAGTTCCAGTTTGATCACTTTCAGCAGTTTGTGCCGATGATGAACTGACCAGTGCTGTCATTGAGAAAACCCTGGTCACTCTGAAACTGGCACACCTGGTCAATTTCGCGTCGGCGGCCACAGTCTATATGCCGAACCAGGCATCGATAGCACACGCCGGATATGCTGGTAGTACTACCAAAGCGGCAGCAAACTGTTATGCACGGCACTACGTCAGGGTCATGGATCTTGCCACGCTGCTCGTAGTGTCGATGGACCACAGCCGTCCTTGCGCATCGAACACCAGGCAGTGCCCGGCGCTCAGGCGGATCTGGGGTTGGGCCTGTGCCGGCCAGTCCAGCTTGGAGCGCACCTGACCATCACTCAGCGACACCACAACCACCTGGCTGCGTGTGTGCCCGCTGACACACAGCAACAACCACGATGCGTCGACGACCGCGTGCACCTCGCCGGTGAGTTCGGCATGGCCCGCAAACGGTTCCAGCGCAAAGGTGCGGGTGTGCAAGCGATAGCTCACGCAGGCACGACCCTGGTCGTCCGGTGCCAGGGTGATGTCGATCACACCGCCGTTGGGGTAGAGCACGCGCAAGGCGGTGTGGGGTAGTCGCTGGGGCATGGTTTCGCCGCGCGCCAGCAGGCGGCGCAATGGCAGGCCATAGCGCCACAGCTCCAGGTTGCCCTGTTGATCTTCCAGCACCAGTTGCTCCACATGGGCGTTGACCGACAGCCCCCGGACCTGCCCGGGCAGATCGGCTACTTGCCACAATACCTCCTGAAGTCCATGCTGGGTGTCGAGCACGCGCAATCGTGTGCCGCTGGCCACTGTCCAGGCAATGCCGTCAAATTCGGTGGCCACATGGGCCAACTCGGCCATGCCCAGGTCCTGGACCTGGCGTTTGGCCAGGTCCAGCCGGCTCACCCGCGAGACGCGGTCGCGCTGCGCCAGCACCAGCGCCATTTGGCGGGTGTGGGCAATCACAATGCGCTCGGCAGGTACGGCAAAGCGCGCCGTGATACGGCCGTGGCGGTCGACGATGGCTGCACCGGCTTCGCCCAGTGCCACCAGGTGGCGTCCGTCGTCCAGAGGCACTGCATCCAGAATCGCAAGGCTACCGGCGTCAGGGCACTGGCCCAGCATCGTGGTTTTTGTCAGTCCCAGTCCTTGCGGGGTCACCGCTGGCAGCGCCGCGTTGGGCAGGTCCGCCTGCAGCCAGGGGTCGGCAGCCAGCGTCACCAGGCGCTGCAGGTCGGTCTTGGTCAGGCGGCCGTGGCGGGCCTGGTCGGCCAAGACCGCCGGCAGCACGATGCGTGCAAGTTGCTTCACCTGTGCCGGCCGTTCATTCAGCGCCAGCAATGCCTGAGCCACTGCATGGCGCTCGTCCTGGCACGCGGGGTCGTCGCGCAAGGTTTGCAGGCGCTGCGCGCAGTCGACCCAGGTTTCGGGCAACAGCACAGCGCGTTTGACGAGCGCCCGTGCACCGAGCTGTCCTTCGGCGGATTCGGCGGTCAATAGCCACTGCGTGGCGCGCGCGCGCTCGGCGGCAAGCGGCCACATGGCGTCCACCGCGCCTAGCCAGTCACCCCCTGCGGCCAGAGTCTGCGCCCATTCCTGGCGCAGGCGCGCTGCGGCGTCTGGCCAGCGTTTTTCCAGCTGCAACACTGCATGGCTAAACGCTTTGTCTCGCCGCGCCACCGCCAGTGCCATGCGCCAATCCCCCGCCAGACAGTGCATGCGCACGATCACATCGGCCGCACAATCCCAGGCCAGCGCGAGTTCCGCAGCTTGTTGGTAGCGCCCATGCTTTTCCAGGTAGTCCAGCGCCTCCTGGCGCGACTTGAGCAGCTCGGCCAGCACGAAAACCGCCTCGTCGACCCGTCCGGCGCGGTCCAATTTCTCGAAGGTCTGGCGGTACAGCTGGCGCAGATGGGCATCCAGGTCGGCGCCAAAGCTGATGCTCGTCGCTGCAGCATTGCTTCGGTTCAGCGAAAGATCGTTGCGCGCGCTGGGCGTTCCAAAAGCCTGCCCCAGCGACTGGCTATCGACCCCCAAGGGAATGGCGTGGCGCAGGGCTTCGTCGAGTTGACCCGATTCGAATAGATCCAGCATTTTGCGCACATAGGCAGCTTGGCGGCGCCCCAGCAGCTGTGACAGTTGGATGGTGATGGCCAGACGGGCCAGTCGTTGGCGCCAGACCTGCGGCATGAACGACCCCTTGGCGCGCTCTGGCAAGGTAAACGGTGGCTTGCCGCCAGCGCGTGCCACGGGCGATGCCGTCGCTGGGGGCGCGGGTGTGGAGTTCCAGGAGGTGCCACTGCGCAGGCCACGGCGCAGAAACAGCGCCAGCAGCACAAAGCCGATCAACTTGAGCAAGCCGACACTGACAAGGCCCGAGCCGTTGAACAGCATCGCCACCAGCAAGACCACCAACAGAACGGCAACCCACGGTGGCCAGCGAAAGACGGATCGCGGTGACGCGCCAAGGCCCGGCGGGCGTGTCGAATCCACGGCGTTGCCGGTTTGGCGATTGGCCATGGCGGCAAGAAATTCGCGTTGCGCTTCGGTGGGCGCGCCAACGCGGCCGTTCAACACATCGCGCACGTCGCGTGCCGCCGTTGGCAACAGGCTGATCGCGACGGGCAGCGTCGCACTGCAGTCATAGGTGTCGTGCAGGGCCAGGCTGTCGACGGCCAGCCACTGCGCCGGGTCCACCGGTCGGGCGTCGCGCACATGCAGTGTGCAGACCTGCGCACCTACCACCAGCCACACATCGGCCGCCGGTAAGGCCGCCGCCTCCTGTGGCGTCAGCGGTGCCGAGCACAGCGTTTGCCCTTGCTGGCGCAGTGGCCAGCCGCCCAGCGACTCGCATTGCAACTCCCGAACCGCAGCAAAGCGCAACAGGTCCCCCTGCGCGAATCGCCACACCGTAGCACCGGGCTGCCAGTGCGCCAGCACCCGTTGGCTGCGCTGTGCTTCATCCAGCCAGTCGTTGGGAAACCAGAGTCCGGCCACCGGCTGGTGACCGAGCAACAGAGGGTGGCGCACACCGGCCGAGGTCACGGTGTCGTCTGCTTCAGCCATGGATTGCGTCCGATTCGGGTGTCGTGGCGCCGCTGTGCACGACCAGGCGCAACACCTTGTCCGCCAGCGAGTACACGTGCAGTGCGCGATCCGCAGTGAGCATCGCCGTCAGACCTGTGTTGGGGCACACGCTGATCCGCGCAATGGCCGATGTCAGCGTGAGCAGCGGTTCGGCACCGGTGCTTGTGTGTAGTGCAAGATCATGGCGGTTGCTGGCCTGCACCACCAGTGCGTAATCGCCCGACGACGCTATCTGCACCAACCCAACCGCCTTGGCACCCGGGGCCAGTTCAATCTGCCAGCGCTCATGGGGCACGTCAACGGCTGTTGATCCGTACTGTACCTGCCAGAGTTCAGGTGCATCTACTGCCGACGTGCGCACCGCACAGCCACCAAACCCCTTGTTCCAGCGCAGTCCTCCGGTCAACAACACTTTGGTCTGCTTGTCAGGGCTCAAACTCAGTTGGTGGGTAATTTGCTCGCGACCATGGGACCCTGCAAAGCGAACCCACAGCTGTTCCTTTTCGCGGCTCACATAGACCAGGCGATGGTCGTCCACGGGTGCCATGGCCAGCAGCCCATGGTCCAGAATCATCGGGCCGCGACGCGCATCGGGAACACTTTTGTGTTGGTGTACGCCGACCCAAAAAACCAGGCGGCCCGCGCTGTCCTGCACAAACAGGCGCGAATGGCTGGCATCGCGCTGCCAGATGCACGGCAACAAGGAGCCGCGCCCCGGTGGCGCGTCAAACGCTTGTTTTAGTGGCCGCGGCTGCGTACCCAGCGCCTGGTTTTGCCAGAAGTACAGCTGCTCTTTTTGGCTTAGCACTGCGGTAAACGACTTGCCGCAGAATGCCGCGCATAGCAGTTCGGCGCCTTTTCCCCAGTGTTGCTGCTTGTGCTTTCCGCGCTTACGTTCGCCTTGGGGTGGTATGCGAAAAATCATGGCCCCTGCCTGATCCAATAGCGGCACCGTGACCAGCAATCCATTGGGCGCGATGATGGGTGCAAACTTCAATGACAGGCGGTCCGACCGTTGCTCGTGCGCCCGGGCTGACGCTTCGGGGAAGAATTGGCCGCGCAGCAAGCGCGCGGCCGGTTGTGCGGGCGGCAAGGGGACTTGCATGGCGCGTGCCGCAGAACCGGTGCGCAAGGCAACCTCCAGCATGTCGCCGTTTAAACCCGCGCGTATCTGTACCGTGTGTGATGGTGGCCTGGCTTGCGCACGTGCGCCGCCCACCGCGTGACCCATCAACCAGGTTTCGCCTACGCCGGTTGCGTTGGCCTCCAGCCACTGCGTCCATTGCGTCCACTGTGCATCTCCCGCCACGTCAAAGCTGCGCGTGCGCAACATGTGTTTGAGCTGCTCGGGCGTGTTTGCGTCATGCCACTGGCCGGGTTGGTGCAGGGCACCCCAGCGCAATGCTCCACCGGCTTCCTGAGCCCGGCGGGCCAGCAAAATCCACAGGGCCAGGTGCGCCAGGCGCGGTGCACCCAACTGCCACGGCCCGGTATCGAAGATCGCGACGATGAGCTTGTCGGCATGCATGGCCCGGGGCCGCGGTGCCAGAAACAGGTGCTCGCCACCGGCTGCGCGGCGCAGGAACTCGTCTGGCAATTCAGTCGCCAGCAACCACTCACTGGACAACAGCCGCTCATACGATCCCCGTCGACGCAAGTCCTCCACGCCATCGGGCTCGGCCACACCGCCTTGGCGGCGACCTTGAAAGCGCCCCAACAGGGGGTGCATGCGGCGCAGCACGTCGCCCACGGCGGCGGCCAGTTCAGGTGCAAACCACGTCAGCCAGGGGTGCCAGGCTTGTAGCGAAGGCGGTAGCGTCATCGCGTCGCTCACGGCCGCCTCCGCCGCGCACCCCAATGCTCGCCAACGCGCAGTAGATGTTCTTCGGACAACGGGAGCTGGCGGTCCAGTGGCACGATGGCCGCTGGCGCGGGCCACAGTAGCAAGGTGCCACGGGGATGGCGTCGCAGCAGGGCCTGCGACAACAGGTCGCCCGGCACGTCAGGCTGGACCAGGGTGGGCAACCACAGCGCTGGGGCTTCGGCACAGGGCGCGGCATACGCAGCCCCGTCTACCCATGGCAAGTCCGCGGTCTGGCCACTCACCACCAGCACGTCGCGGCTGGCCGTACCCTGCAAGCGCATCAAGTGTTCTGCCGACAAGGCGCACAGACGCGCGTGCAGCCGCACCGCGTTGTCGCCCCAAGCAACGACGGCCAAGGGCACTACCGGATGCGTGCGGCGCATCCAGTGCCACGGTGTTCTTCCCTCCAGGCTCACGCCGCCACGTTCAGCACGGCAACCAGTTTGACGCGCCACGGGGCCAGGATGGCGGGCAGCGTGTCAATGCTGAAGTTGGCATCGATTTCACGCAACAAAGCTTCGGCCTCGGCATTGCGCTCTCCGTCAGTACGCGCGATGCAGCCCTGGGCCGATTCCAGAAGCCGTGTCACGCGCGACATCGGTTGCAGCGTTGCTTGCTCCACCGCACTGAGCAGATTCGGGTGCGTGGAATGCGCCAGCAAGTCGCGCAGTACCTCGCGCGCACTGTGCTGGGATTCTTTGGTCGGCAACACATACGAAATGGGCCACAGATCCCCCTGGGTAGCCTGTGTGCGACCCGCTAGTACGGTGGCAGCAGCGATCAGGCGCTGTGCCTTGACAATGCGCCGATCCGATAGCTGTATGCCGGCCTGGCGCAACTGCCGAATGGCATTGGCCAAGGCCGGACGGGCGCCGTCCAGATCGACCTGGTGCAAGGCCTGGCACAACACATCCAGATGCACCATGGCGGCCTGCGGTGCAATCTGGCTGCGGTCAGACAGCCAGCCCCCGGCAAGCATGGCCTCCAGCTGGTGGTCTGGTACCGGTTCAATGAAGAGGTGCAACAAAAACCGGTCGGCAAACGCAGCTAATGCCTCGTCATCCGGTAGACCATTGGCTGCCCCCACGCAAACCCGCAACGGGCACTGGATTTGAGTATGGCCCCGCCGAAAGCGCCGCTCATTGAGCACACTGAGCAAGGTATTGAGAATGGCCGTGGAGCCAAGAAAGACTTCATCTAGAAACGCCACATCGGCCTCGGGCAGCATGCCGGTCACATCGGTTTCCACCGTGCCCTCGCGCAGCTTCTTCAAATCCACCGGCCCAAACAACTCCGACGGCTCCGTGAAGCGGCCCAGCAGGTACTCAAAATAGCGCCCGCCCATGGCCTGGGCCACCCGACGCACCACCGCACTTTTGGCCGTGCCGGGCGGGCCAATCACCAGCAGATGCTCCTGCGCCACGGCGCCCAGGACGATGAGCTCGGCCAGTTGTTCGCGGCCAATCAGACCCGCTGTAGCGGCGCGGATACCGTTGCGTACCTGCATGGCGCAGTCTTGCAAAGAGAGTGTCATACGCTTAACTCCAAGGGGTTGCTTACGTCGAAAGGCAATGAGTATCGCACCTCGCGCAACGCTCAAAACACCCTTCTTCAGATCGGAGGTTTCTTGATGTGCGCCCGCTTTCGCTGCTGCGGTAGGCTACCGATTGTCGCCTCCACAGCGGTCATTCGCGAAAGTCTGCAAGTGGCCCGAAGCAGTCGTTCGCTCGTTCCTCAAGTCGCCAAACTTCTTGTGGGCCATCGCCAGAAGTTCGAAGGCAGGTGGTCAAGAATTTCCGGATCAGATGGTCAGTTATCGTTCGGGTGGCAAGCAAAGAGCCGAGAAGCCCAGAAGCCCAGAAGCCAGTCACGTAATCCGTGTGCGATCGACCCTCGCAGTTGAAGCGCTGACGCTCGTTTCGAACCCCCACTCCATGGGTAGCAAGGCTCACAACGGTCCGGCGCCCCTTGTTTCACACCATGATTCCGAATCCACCTTCGATTCAAACGACGTTTTCAGAAGGACGCGGCAATTTTTCTGTTTCAAACCTTATTTCTTCGGACCATGCCCGCGTCAAACAATTTGTCGGGCATGAATTACTTATAAAGCGCAGGGTCTGGAAAGGGGAGCTGATCTTGCGATGTGCTCGGCTGGGCCACCCATTTATTGCCTCGGCGGTAAAAATCTGCCTGAGTTTCGGAACTGCCAGCCCCGACCTTCAGCGCCACCGTGCAAGCGACTTGACCGGGGTGCTTGCCCTGAACTACTGGAACGCAGGTGCCGAGCTTTGCTTCGGCGTTTTGCAGCTCTTTCATGTCCAGCATCTCAAGGAGTGCCAGCGTAGCTTCTTTTGCGTCGGGTAGTGCGGGTGTGCCGGCCTGCGCCGGGGGCGGAACGGCGGCGGATTGCGACGAGGTTTCGCTGCAGGCGGAACAAAGAAGCAATGCTGACAGGATGATTGTGTAACGCATGAGGCCTCAAACGAATTTCTGCGGACCAGGATCGGGCCAAAGCAGGAGGATGCAAGACAACCCGGAAGGGTTGCAACTGGAGCGGCGATCATGCCAGAACCCCCACTCCCCGACGCCGCCTTTCTGCGCTACGCTAGGCAGGCTTTTTTCCACCGCCGCCCACCCAACTGCCGGGACCGCCATGAATGCTTTTTCTCAAGACCGCCTCCGCAACAGGACGCACAGGCGCCTCGCCGCGGCCTGTGCCGCATTGTTATTCGCGACAGTCCCGGGGCCGACGATGACACAGCCCGCAGCTCCGTCGTTGCCCGTCGCGCCGCCCGGCGCCAACACCTTTGAACGCCTCGCCTCCGGCGCCGGGATCACCAGTTGCTCCAAAGCCCTGCGCACGCTGGGGCCGGTGCTGACGGGCCCCGAGGGAGGCTATGCCGTGATGCTGATGGCCAACCGCGTGGCGCCCGCTGCGTCGGCCTTCTCCGCTTCCATTGAAAAGAGCGGGCCCGCGGGCACTACTTTTGTCAGCGCGTTTTTCAGCCCGGGCTTGATGGGCGGCTGCGACGTGGGCTACGACACCGTCAGCACCTGGAACAAGTCCTGCCAGGACGTTGCACTGCAGGATTTCCGCTATGCGCAGCCGCTCAACGTGATCGGCCGCAACATCAGCGTGCTGCCGTATTCGCCCACCCATCACGTGTACCTGATCCGCATGCCGGGCGGCTGCGTCAGCATCAACAAGGAGATGCTGTACCCCTAGCCAGGAGGTTTTTGAGCGGCTCTAGGAAGAGTTCTGCCTGGCGCGGCGCCTGGCCTGGATGGCACGCTCCAGGCTGTCGAGCAGGCGCTGCGCGTCGAGAGGTTTTTCCAGCCATCCCGAGACCCCGAGCGTCTGGCTGCCGGACTGCTGCCGCGCCTCCGAGGCGGTGACCGACAGCACCAGCACCGGCAAGCGTGCGGTGCGCTTGTTCGCCCGCAGTTCGCGTATCAGCGAGAAACCGGATTCGTAAGGCTGCCTGACGTCCACTGTCATCGCCGCGTACGATTCCATCTTGAGGTAGTCACGCGCCTGTTCGGCGGTGTGCGCCATGTCCGCGGCATAGCCGCCGTTGTCCAGCATCATGCCGATGAGCTGGGCCACGTCGGGATCGTCTTCGTACACCAGCACGCGCGGGCGCGCCACCCCGTCAAGCCCCATGGGCGCGGTGACCGGGGGCGCTTCGCGCCACACGGGCAGCTCGAAGAAGAACGTCGTGCCCACCTGCCTTTCGCTGGTGAAACCTATGCTCCCGTCCATGCGTTCGATGATGGCTTTGGAGATGCTCAGGCCCAGCCCGGTCCCGCCTTTTTGCCGCGTGTCGGAGGAATCTGCCTGTGAGAACTTCTGGAAGATGCGCTGGCGGAACTCATCCGGAATGCCCGGGCCGCTGTCGCTGATCTCCACGCGCGCGCGTCCCGCATCCGTGCGCAGCGACACCTGCACGGCGCCGCCGGGCGGCGAGAACTTGATGGCGTTGGACAGCAGGTTGGTCACCACCTGAATGAGGCGGTCGCTGTCGACGCAGACCTGGACGGGCGCCTCCATCCTGCCCAGCACCAGCGCCACGCGATGCTGTTCCGCGAAACCTTCATTGGCGGCAAGGGCCTGCTCAAGCAGAGGCTCCAGTTCCATAGGCCGCAGCTCAAAATTCATCTTGCCGGATTCGATTTTTTCGCTGTCGAGGATGTCGTTGATGAGCCGGATCAGCCGCTCGCAGTTGCTCTGGGCGATGCCCACCAGGTTCTTGGCCTGCGCCGGCAGCTCGCCCGTCACACCGCCCCAGACCAGGCCGAGCGAACCGCGGATCGACGTGAGCGGCGTGCGCAGTTCGTGGCTGACGGTGGAAACGAACTCGCTCTTCATGCGGTCTATGCGCTTGAGCTCGGTCACGTCGTTGCCCAGCGAGGAAAACCCGATGACCGTTCCCTGCTGGTCCCCTTCGCCGTAACGCGGGAAATGGCTCATGACGTACTCGCGCCGCTCGCCGCCGGGGATTGCCAGCACACATTCATAGCGCACCGAATACCCCGAGAGAGCTTCCCGTACATGGCTTTTGACCTGGTCGTACAGCTGCGGCCCCAGGACTTCGAGCAGGCTCCGGTTCTGTATCTGTTCCGGCCCGAGGCCGAAGGCCTCTTCATAGGCCCGGTTGTGGAACTGGAAGCGCTCCTCCCTGTCGACGTAGGCGATCAGGGCCGGCACCGCGTCGGTCAGTTCGCGCAGCTGGGCCTCGCTGCTGTGCAGGGCCTCGCTGATGCGATTGCTTTCGGTGATGTCGTGGATGATCGCGGTAAACAGCCGGCGGCCGCCGACGTTGACGTCGCCGAAGGACGCATTCACCGGAAACTCGGTGCCGTCGTGGCGCAGGCCCAGGACCTTGACGTCCCATTCGCGGAAACCGCGCTGGCGGCCGCCCAGGCTGGCGAAGAAGGCCTGAAAGCCCATGCGGTAGCGCGTCGGCAGCAGCATGGTCACTTCGCGGCCCACCAGGTCGTCGAGCCGGTAGCCGAAGAGGTGGCGGGCGGCGCTGTTGGCGTTGACGATGATGCCCTCCTGGGTGGCTGTCACCAGGCCCTCGGCCATGCTCTCGGTCACCGCCCGGCTCATGGCCTCGCTGTCGGAAAGCCTGGCCTCGATGCGGCGGCGCTTTTCCTGCGTCCTGACAATCATCTGGATGGCCCATCCGAACACGCTCAGGCACAGCAACCCGCCCAGCAGGATCAGCTGCTTGACGGTCTGCGCGGTCTGCCGCGTCTCGCCTTTCGAATGCTCCAGGGCCTGGGTTTCCGCCGCCTTGATGCGGGCCACCAAGGCTTCTATCTCCTCACGAAGCCGTTGATTGGGCGCGTTGCTCACGATGGCGGCCGCCGCTTCCAGCCCGGTTTGCTGCCGGGCGGCGATGGCCTCCTCCATCAGCTCGAAGCGGCGCGTCATGGCCTCGCCCAGCGCGCGCCAGTCCTGGCTGGTGGCGGCCTGCGCGTGCACCCGCTGCAGCGCCTGCTGGCTCAGCGAGCGGGCCCGCTGGTAGGCGGCGAGGTCTCCGGGGACGTTGGTCAACAGGTAGCGCCGCTGCGAAGACTCCGCCGTCTGGAACTCCGCCACGACCTGCTCGAGCAGCAACACCGTTTCACGTGACTCGGATTCGCTCTGCGTGCCGCTGATGAGCGACGTGATCGTGAAGTAGGAAGCCGCGATGCTCAGGATGATCAGCACCATCCCGGCGCCCAGGGCGACGTTGATGGTGGCGCGAAAAGGCAGTTTCATGGCGTAGCGGCCCGCAGGCCAGGTTTGCCAGGAAATCCGCTCATCTCGCCAAACCCGCTACTGCGTGCCCAGCACGGTGCGAACGGCCTGGATCAGCGACTCGGTCTCCACGGGCTTGGTGATGTATCCGTCGGCGCCGCTGGCCAGGCCCTTGAGCACCGCCTCGCGGGTCGCTTTCGCCGTGAGCATGATCACGGGGATATCCTTGAGTTGGGGATGCGAGCGAATGCGCAGCAGGATGTCGAACCCGTCGGCATCGGGCAGCATGACGTCCAGCAACACCAGGTCGGGAATCGGCGGCTTGCGGAACTCGGCCACGACTTCAGCACGCGAACCCGCCACCCGCACGTCGAAACCTTCGAAGGTCAGGTAGTGGTTCAGGAACTTCGCCAGGTGCTCGTCGTCGTCCACAATGATGGCCGACTGGCGTTCGCCGGGCGCGTGCTGGCGCGGGTGCTCGCGCTTGCGGGCGATGCGGACATAGTAGTTGGACTTCTTGAGCGTGGCCGCGCAGAGATCGGCTTCGGCACCCGCCTCCGTGAGCGCCGTCGGGCTCAGCTGGAACTGCAGCGAAGCGGCGAACGGATCCGGCGCGACCTGCGTCACCAAACCCTTGGCCAGCAACAGTTTGACGGTGTTGTCCAGCGTCGCGCCCACGGCCTCTCCCACGCTTTGGCGTATCTGGGCCATGGACAGGATGCCGTCGAGGCGCACCAGCAGCTCCACCTCGGGCGGTGAAATGGTGGTGGCGGCGCTGCGCAACTCCTGCTGGCCTTTGGGCGTAACTGCGTAGATGTCGTTGTACTGCACGGTGTAGCTCCTCTCTGTTGGTAAGGGGCATGACATGCGCCTGGGCGCCCTGCCCGATTCTAAAGGTCCAAGGCCGGCCCGAATGACGTACGCCCGCAGTAAGAAGATACACCAAGCGGGGCGGGCCGGGTGTTCAAGGCGATTTCACCGGCTCAGGCGGGGGCAAGGCCGATCGCAGCGCATCCATCAATTCCGCAAGCGAGTCCTCCATGCGCAGCAGCAGCTCGTCGATGCTGTCACGCGGCGCGCTGTCGCGCAGCGCCTGCTCAAGCGCCTCGGCGTCCTGCGGCAATTGCGTGGCGCCTATCTGCGCCGAGACGCCGCGCAGGGAGTGGCTCAGAAGTTCCGCCGCTTTCGGGTCGCCGGCCGCCAGCGCTTCGCGGATGCGCGCCGGAGTGTCGGCCCGGCCATCCATGAAGCGGCGCAGCATCGAGATGTAAAAGCCCTTCATGTTCATCGCCCGGCTCAATCCCACGGTCAGGTTGATCCCGGCAATGCTGTCCGGCAGCACCTCATCGCCAGCGCCCGCCGCATCCGCGGCCTGCACGGCGGCGAGGCGGGAAGCCTGCGTGGCGGCTTCGGCAGCAGGTGCAGATACAGGCGCAGGCGCCGGAGTCGGTGCGGCCTGAGGGGGGGGGTCCAGGCTGTCCAGCGCCCTGCGCAACTCGGCGGCTGCCTCCGCGCGCTGCGCGGGCGTGAGGCGGCCCGGGTCCAGCTCCAGCCGCAGGCCCGGCCGGTCGCACTGGATCACTCCCGCGGTCACGGCAGGCGGGGCCGGGGTTTTGCGGACCGCGTAGACCGTGATGGGTTCGGTAAACCCTTTGGCGATCACGGGTTCGCGTTCCTCCACCTCGATCTCGTCCTGCACCAGGTCGTGGGTGTCCCTGGAAATCAGGATGCCGCCGGGCTCCGCGGCCTGCTCCAGCCGGGCGGCGAGGTTTACTTCCCGGCCGATGATGGTGTAGTCCATGCGCAGGTTGCTGCCGAAGTTGCCGACGTCGCAAAATCCCGAGTTGATGCCTATGCGTATCTCGAAGGCCTTGGGAATGCCCATGGCCTTCCAGCGCTGCCGCAGCTCGGCCATTCGCTGCTGCATGGCGACGGCCATCCTGACGCACTGCACCGCGTCCTGGCGCGGGCCCAGGGTGTGGGGGTCGCCGAAGAAGATGACGATGGCGTCGCCGATGAACTTGTCCAGGGTCGCGCCGTATTCCGCGGCGATCTGCGACATCTCTTCGAAGTAACTGTTGAGCAAAAACGTAACTTCCTCGGGCTGCCACTGCGCCGTGGAGGCCGTGAAGTTCTTGATGTCCGAAAAAAACACCGTGAGCCGCTTGCGCTGGGTCTGGATTTCGGCCTGGCGGGACCCATCAAAAAGCGACTGGTAGACCTGCGGCGCCAGGTAGCGCGACAGCTGGTCGGACAGGGTCTTCAGGCGCTTGGCGTTGGCGCTACGCTCCAGGTGCAGCCTCACGCGCGCCAGCAGCACGGGCGGGCTGATCGGTTTGGCGATGTAATCGGTGGCCCCCAGGTCCAGCCCGAACTGCTCTTCTTCCACGCTGCTCAGCGCCGTGAGGAAGATGACGGGAATGTCGGCGGTGCGCGGGTCGCGCGCCAGCCTGCGCATGACCTCGTAGCCGTCCATGCCGGGCATCATCACGTCCAGCAGGATGATTTCGGGACGCCTCTCGGACAACGCCACCTGCAGGCCTTCTTCGCCCGACTCGGCGGCCTCCACCTCATAACCGTCCCGAAGCAAGGCGACAAGGAAAAACCGTACGTCCGCCGTGTCATCCACCACCAGGATGCGGGGGCGGCGCACGGGCGGTCGCCCGTCTTGCTCGCTTACGGCTTCAGTCATGCGGCTCCTCCATGATTGACGGGACCGGCGTCCGGCCTCTGACCGGTTACCGGGATTGGCGCGCGCGGATCCGCATTACCGCGCGCCGGCCTATTTCACCAGTTCCGCCCGCATGGCGTCAATGACCGCCTTGTAGTCGGGTTTCCCGAAAATGGCGCTGCCGGCCACAAAGGTGTCGGCGCCGGCGGCGGCCACGCGCGCGATGTTGTCGGCCTTGATGCCGCCGTCGACCTCCAGGCGTATGTCTTTGCCCGAAGCTTCGATGCGCTTGCGTGCCTGCTCGATCTTGCGCAGCGCGGAATCGATGAAGCTTTGACCGCCGAAGCCGGGGTTGACGCTCATGATCAAGATAAGGTCGATGTCTTCTATCACCCAGTCCAGCACGTCCAGCGGCGTGGCCGGGTTGAACACCACACCGGCCTTGCAACCCTTGGCCTTGATGGCCTGCACGCTGCGGTGCACGTGGCCGGAGGCTTCCGGGTGGAAGCTGATCAGGTCGGCGCCGGCGTCGGCAAAGGCGGCGGCCAGCGCATCGACGGGCTGCACCATCAGGTGCACGTCCACCGGGATTGGCGTGCCGTCGGCCTTTTTGGCGTGCGGCTTGAGCGCCTGGCAGATCATGGGTCCAAAGGTCAGGTTGGGCACATAGTGGTTGTCCATCACGTCGAAGTGGATCCAGTCGGCGCCGGCGGCGATGACGTCCTTGATCTCGTCGCCCAGGCGGGCGAAATCGGCGGACAGGATGGAAGGGGCGATCCGGTAGGTGGGCGGCTGATTTTTGGGCATGGCAGGATTGTCGCAGCAAGCCGCGCGCCCGGGTTTCCGCACTGTTGCTGTTTCGCCCGGCCAACAGCCGGGGCAGGCGGTTAACATGGACAAGAACCTGTTCACGGCCTGTCACGGTCCAGACGGGGCCTCGTTGAGGCCGTGAACGGGGTCCAATACCTTCAGCCATGCCCAAATACCAGTTTTCCTGCGAAGTCGTCCCCCAATACCTGCCCGAGCAATCGGCGCCGGAAGACCATGTCTACGGGTTTTCCTATACCGTCACGGTTACCAACACCGGCGAGGTGACGGCCCAGCTGATCTCGCGCCACTGGGTCATCAGCGATGCCAACGGCCACAACGAGGAGGTCAAGGGCCTGGGCGTGGTGGGCCACCAGCCGCTGCTCAAGCCGGGCGAGTCTTTCCAGTACACGAGCGGCTCGCGCCTGCGCACGCCCAGCGGCACCATGCACGGCAGTTATTTTTGCGTGGCTGAAGACGGCGAACGTTTTGAGGTGCCGATACCCATGTTCGTGCTGGAAGCGCACGGCGGCAATGGCAACGGCGGCACCCCGCCGGGCCGTGTCCTGCATTAAGCCCCCAGCCCTGACCGCCCGATGAAAGACCTGGCCTCCCTGCTCAAGGCGCTGGATCCGGACGCCGGCCTGGCCCAGCGCCACGTCTGGCTGATCAAGCTCTTCGAATGGATACGCGGCGACCAGACTTCCGCCGCGGCCGCCGTGGCCCGGGTACAGGCCTTCATCGATGCCGTCGAGATGCAACCCGAGCTGCGCGCGCGCCTGCAGGCCTGGTGGCAGACGCTGATCCAGACAGTGGACATCACCACCCTGTTGGCCGATTTCGGCTTCGCACCGCGCACGGCCTTCGTCAGTGAACTGGCCGAGCGCCTGCGCCGCAAGTGGCTGCCCGGCACGCCCGAGACCGTCGACGCCTCCGAACTGTTCCCCCTGGTGGTGCCCACCCGCTTTGACGCGCAATGGATGGGGGCGCTCGAGGAAGCGCAGGTCTCGCGGCTGAGCCTGCTGCTGTCGGCCAGCCCCGACTTGGACACGCTGCACTGGCACTACAGCCTGATGGACGCGCTGACCTATTGCACCGCGCAGATTCGCGCCACCGGTTTTGCGCCGGAGTTGCGCCTGCGCATGAACCGCGCCACGCCGCATGCGCGCGCCTTCCATGCGCTCCCGGCCGACATCGACGGGCTGCGCAACGCCTTCTTCAAGCCCGAGCGGGACGAGGCGCAGCTGCAGGCAGCGATCGCGCAATACCGCGAAAGGCTGGACGCCTGCCGGCAGGCGGTCAACAGCATCTACACGCACCTGGAGGACAACGGCATCTCGGTCGGCATGGTGTTTCGCCTGCGCCAGCTGCGCGAGCGCATGCTGCGCGTGCGCGAGCTGCTCGACAGCCTGGTCTCGCCCAAGCCGGCCATGGCGGCCGTCAAGCTGCTGGGGCGCCGCGTCATCACCGCGCAAGAGGGCAAAAGCGTAGGCGCGCTGATCAGCGCCAACTCCACGCTGCTGTCGGCCAAGGTGGCCGAGCGCAGCGCCGAGACCGGCGAGACCTACATCACCCGCACGCGCGCCGAGTACCGCGAAATGCTGGGCAAGGCCATGGGCGGCGGCGCCGTCACGGCCCTCACCACGCTGCTCAAGTTCATGATCGTCGCGATGGGCCTTTCGGCCTTCTGGGGCGGCTTCTGGTCCGGCCTCATGTATGCCGCCAGCTTCATCCTGATCCAGCTGCTGCATTTCACGCTGGCCACCAAGCAGCCGGCCATGACGGCGCCGGCCATGGCGGCCAAGCTCAAGGACCTGGGCTCGGCCGATTCCGCCGGCACCATAGAGGCCTTTGTCGACGAGGTCACGCATCTGGTGCGCTCGCAGGTGGCGGCGGTCTTCGGCAATGTGTTCATGGTGGTGCCGGCGGTGCTGCTGGTCAACACGCTGGTGCTGTTGCTACTGGGCCGGCCCATGATCAGCCACACCGACGCGGAGCATGTGCTGGAGACGCTGACGCTGCTGGGCCCCGCGCTCATGTGGGCGGGCTTTACCGGCGGCATTTTGTTCGCGGCCAGCATGATCGCGGGCTGGACCGAAAACTGGTTTGTGCTGCACCGCCTGGACTCGGCCATGCGGCACAACCCGCGGATTACCGCCGTGCTGGGCAGCGAGCGCGCCGCACGCTGGTCGAGCTTCATGCGCGACAACATCTCGGGCTTCGCCTCCAACATCGCGCTGGGTTTCATGCTGGGCCTGATCCCGGCCTTCACCGGTTTCTTCGGCGCGGAACTCCAGGCGCGCCACGTCACGCTGTCCACCGGCCAGCTGGCCGCGGCCGGCGCCTCGCTGGGCCTGGAGGCCTTCAGGCACACCACCATCTGGTGGTGCGTCGCGGCCATTCCGCTGATAGGCGCGCTGAATCTCGGCGTGAGTTTTTACCTCGCCTTTCGCCTGGCCCTGCAGGCGCACAACGTGAGCAATGTGGACCGCGCGCGTATCCGATCCGCCATCTGGGCACGCTGGCGCAGCCATCCGCGCAGCTTCTTTATGCCCTCTGAATAAGCTCACCCCCGTCCAGGCTCACTGCGTGTAGCCTGTTCCCCCCTCGAGGGGACGGCGCCTGGGGCCGGCGAAGCCGGACCCTCGGCCCCCGCTGGTGAAAACCCCTCCACTGGTTGCGCCGCTGGGCTCTTTACCGAATCAGCATGGGGCGGCATTTCCGACCTTGTCCTACAGGCCACCGCGTGGGGCCCCTGTAAATTAATGCAACAAGTTTCGTTCGCGCAAACCCACCGGGCCTCACGCCGCAAGGCTGGCCGACCAACGCGCAACATGCTGCCTTCAGGCGGTTTGTCTGCAGAAGTTCCTACCAGAGTGGAGACCCTTTCCCCATGAATGAAATTCTGGCCATCTGGGCCGAATGGATCAAACCTTCGGCAGGTTTGCCAACGGTGCAGTGGTCCATCCTTCTTGCGCTGGCCGCTGCCGCGGGCCATCTGCTCAATCGCTATTCCGGCCTGCCCAAGGTGGTCGGCTATTCGCTGGTCGGCGGCCTGGCCGGCCTGGCCGGTTTCACCGGCGCGGTCTGGCCGCTGCAGGGCACGGGGCTCTTCCTGCTGGAACTGGGCGTGGCTGTCGTGCTGTTCGAGGCCGGCGGGCGCATTCCGCTGCGCTGGTTTCGCCACAACCCCATGGTGCTGGTGCAAAGCCTGGCCGAATCGGCGCTGACCTTCATCCTGGTGTACTGGGCGCTGCATGCGATGAGCGTGCGCGAAGCCGTGGCCGAGCCGCTGGCGCTGCTGGCCATGGCCGCCTCGCCGGCCGTGCTGTCGCGCGTGGCCATAGACACGCGCGCCGCCGGCCCCGTCACCGAACGCGCACTGGTGCTGTCCACGCTGGGCACGCTGTATGCGCTCACGCTGTGCAGCGCCCGCGCCGGCATGATGCACCGCCCTGAATCCGGCGTGGCCAGTGTGCTCAGCACGCTCTACCCGGTGCTGGTGGTGCTGGGCCTTTCGGTGGTGGTGGGCGCGGTGCTCGCGCTGACGCTGCGCACCGCGCTGCGCGTGATGAGCCCCACCAGCGAAAACACCGCCATTCTGCTGCTGGCCCTGATTGCCGCGGGCGCGGCGCTGGCCGCCCACTTCGGTGGCTCGGCGCCGCTGGCGGCGCTGCTGGGCGGCATGCTGCTCAAGCAACTCAATCCGCGACCCTGGTCATGGCCGCGGCAGATGGGCACGGCTTCGTCCATGCTGACCATGCTGATGTTCGTGCTGGTCTCGGTGGTGGCGGCGCAGGCCGATTGGAGCGGCCCGGTAGCCGGCCTGGTCATTGCCATGGTCGTCGCGCGCATGGCGGCCAAGATCATGGGTGTCGCCATCGGCAACGTGGGCAGCGGCGCCAGCTGGAAACAAGCCTTGTGGGTGGGCTGCGCGATGTCGCCGATGTCCTCGGTCGCGCTGCTGCTGGTGTCGCAGTTCGCCACGGCCTCGGGCGCCCTGGGCCGGCAGATCGCCAGCGTGGCGCTACCCGCCATCCTGCTGATGGAAGTGCTGGGCGCGGTACTGGCCACCGTGGCCATCTACCGCGCCGGAGAAAGTTCCAAACCCTGGGCGCCGCTCACGCGCGGCCCCGCATCCGGACCCGTCCATGAGCCTTGAACCCTTTCACAAATCGGCCGCGCTGTCGCTGGGCGTGGAGCTTGAGCTGCAGCTGGTGAATACGCACGACTACGACCTCGCGCCGTATGCAGAAGACATGTTGCGCCTGATGGGGAAGTTTTCGTTGCCCGGCGCCGTGGTGCCCGAGATGACTTCAAGCATGATCGAGGTCTCGACCGGCGTCTGCCACAACGCGTCGGAAGTGCTGGGCCAGCTTTCGCAGATCCGCGATGCGCTGGTCAAGAGCGCCGACAAGCTCAACATCGCCGTGGTCGGCGGCGGCACCCATCCTTTCCAGCAGTGGCATGAGCGTCGCATCTACGACAAGCCGCGCTTTCGCGAGCTGTCCGAGCTGTACGGTTACCTGTCCAAGCAGTTCACGATTTTCGGCCAGCATGTGCATGTGGGCTGCCCCGATGCCGACAGCGCGCTGCTCACGCTGCACCGCATGTCGCGCTACATCCCGCACTTCATCGCGCTGTCGGCCTCCTCGCCTTATGTGCAGGGCCAGGACACGGCCTTCGACTCGGCGCGGCTCAACTCGGTGTTCGCATTTCCGCTCTCGGGCCGCGCGCCCTTCGCGCTCACCTGGAACGACTTCAGCGTGTACTTCGACAAGATGACGCGCACCGGCGTGGTCAAGAGCATGAAGGATTTCTACTGGGACATCCGGCCCAAGCCGGAGTTCGGCACTATCGAAATTCGTGTGTTCGACACGCCGCTCACGGTGGAGCGGGCCACCGCGCTGGCCGGCTTCGTGCAGTCGCTGGCTTCCTGGTTCATGCACGAGCAGCCCTTCATGCCCACCGAGGACGACTACCTGGTCTACACCTACAACCGCTTCCAGGCCTGCCGCTTCGGCCTGGACGCGGTCTATGTGGACCCGGCCACAGGCGGCCACATGCCGCTGCGCGAGCACATCCTGCAGACCATGGCGCAAATCGAGCGCCATGCCACCGCCATGGGTGCGGGCGCATCGCTGCACCTGCTGCGCAGCAGCGTGGAGCGCGCCGACAACGACGCCCGATGGCTGCGCGAAAGACAGGGCGAGGAACACCTGCTGGCCGAAGTCATACGCCAGGCGTCGGAACGCTTTCGCGGCGGCGTTTCGCACCAGCAATACCCCTGAGGACCTGTTCACCGTCTAAACGGGCGTGCGGCCGCATGCACACGCGGCGCAGCCTGTATGCTCTGCGCCATGGGTGAATTTGACCTGATCGCACGCTATTTCACACGCCCCACCGCGCGCGCGGCATTGGGCGTGGGCGACGACTGCGCGCTGCTGCAACCGGCGCCCGGCACGCAGCTCGCCGTCTCCAGCGACATGCTGGTCGAGGGCCGGCATTTTTTCGCGGACGTGGATCCTTTCACACTGGGCCACAAGGCGCTGGCCGTCAACCTCAGCGACCTGGCGGCCTGCGGCGCCAAACCCCTGGCCTTCACCCTGGCCCTGGCCTTGCCGCGGGTCGACGAAGCCTGGCTCGCCGCATTTTCAAAAGGCCTGCTGGCGCTGGCCGATGCGCACGGCTGCGAACTGGTGGGCGGCGACACCACGAAGGGGCCGCTCAATATCTGCATCACGGTGTTTGGCGAAGTGCCTGCGCTGAACGGCAAAAGCCAGGCGCTGTTGCGTTCCGGCGCCAAGCCCGGCGACGATGTGTACGTGAGCGGCACACTGGGTGACGCCCGACTCGCGCTGGACGCCTTGCGCGGCGCGCTGGCCTTGCCGGCGGACCTGCTCGCGCAGACGCGCCGCCGGCTTGAGCAACCCACCCCACGCGTGGCGCTGGGCCAGGCCTTGCGCGGCATCGCCTCGGCGGCTATCGACGTGAGCGACGGGCTGGTCGGCGACCTGGGGCACATCCTGCGCGCGAGCGGCGCGGGCGCCACGATGGACACGGCGGCCCTCACGCCGCTGCTAGCCTCCGTCGCCCATCCTGATTGGGCTTTGGCCGGCATCACCGCCGATAAACAGCTGGAATGTGTGCTGTCGGGCGGTGACGACTACGAACTGGCCTTCACTGCCCCGGTGTCGGCGCGCGAAGCCGTACAAGCGGCGGCTCGCGAGGCGAAAACAGCGGTTAGCCGGATAGGCTGTATGGAAGTGAATCCCGGCTTGCGACTGCTGGACGCGGCCGGCACGCCGATGGAGCGGCGCTACGCGTCCTTCGATCACTTCGCCTGAGGGCGCGTGGCGCCATCCGTGCGGACGCAACCGACCAGGCCGCGCGTCAACCACCCGGCCGCCCTGCAAGCCCAGCGTCCGGCCGCCGACCAGAATTCAGCCGGCGCAAGGGCGCGCAGGCGCCGTGCCTCGGCCAGTGCGGCGGCGGCCAGGCGGTTCTCTTCAGAGACGGTGTAGGCTGGATTCATCAGAGCGTCCTTTCAGGTGGGGCAGGGCTCCACTGTGCGCAAAACCACCGCCGCCGGAAACCACCCGCAGAGCAAATACGTCTTGCTCCAGCCGCAAAACAAAATCCGCCGCCGTGGGTAATATGGCCGGCATGCGGAATCTGAACTTTGACGACATGCACCTGTTTGCGCGCGTGGCCGAACTGGGCAGCTTCTCGGCCGTGGCCCGCGCCCGAGGCGTGCCCGTCAGCCAGGTGTCGCGCGCCATCGCCCGCATCGAGAAAACCTGCAACGCGCGGCTGGTGCAGCGCAGTACGCACGCGCTGACCCTCACACCCGAGGGTGAGACCTTTCTCGGCTATTGCCGACGCATGACACACACACTGGACGACCTGGAAGGCGAGTTCGCCAGCCAGAGCGGCGAGGCCCGCGGCTGGGTGCGGGTGGCGGCCAGCACCGTGATGGCCGAATACCTGCTGGTCCCCAGCCTGGAAGGACTGAACCAGCGCCACCCGGGTGTGTGCGTCGAACTGAAAGTGGACGACCGCCTGGTGGACATGGTGCGCGACGGCGTGGACATCGCGATCCGCAGCGGCACGCACACCAACGAAAACACGGTGATGCGCCAGATAGGCACGCACGGGCGGCGGCTGTACGCCACGCCGGCTTACCTGGCGGCCCACGGAACGCCCGAGCATCCCGACGACCTGGGCCGGCACCGCCTGATCACCAACAGCGGCGCGACACAGCTCAACCGCTGGCCCTTTATCGTCGACGGCCAGCCTGTGGTGATCACGGCGGACGGCTGCTGGCGCGCCGACTCCACCGGCACGACCAGCCAGCTGGCCCTGCAAGGCCTGGGCATCGCGCGCTTTGCCATGCTGGCGGCCGAGCCCCTGGTGCGGCGCGGCCTGCTGGTGCCGGTGCTGCCCGGCTTTGTGGATGAGCAACCCGTGCCCATTCACGCGGTGACGCTGGGTGGTCGGCACCGCTTGCCGAAAATCCGCGCCTGCATCGATTACTGGGCCGAGTGGTTCAGCCACGAGGGAGACCTGGTCCGCTGACTCCCCGCCAGTTGTTGGGCCGGGTGGGTTCGGCCGGGTTATCTGGCTTCGACCAGCGCGCGAATATCCAGCAATGTCAGCTCATTGGCATCGGGTTTGCCGATCTCACGGCCCGATGAAAACGGGAAGTTGTTGTCGTTGACCAGCACGATGTGGGTCGCATCAACAATCGCGAGGCCCTCCGGGCCAAGGTGCGGCAGCGAGAACATCGACTCATTGGGTCCCAGCTTCGCCAGGCGCTTCGGATTGGCGATGCGGGTCAGGTCGATATAGGCCACCTTGCGCACAAAGCCGTCCGCATCGGCGGCCGCCAGGTCAATCTTGTAGACGCGCTTGAAACGCGCGGGCCGCGTGAAGCAGTCGGTGCGCGCTTCGCCGGGGCAAGCCGGCGCCTGGCCTTCGGTGCTGTCGTCGCGCTCTATCACCAGGCCGGTCGTGGCGTCCAGCAGCTGGAAGTCGGCGGCGACATTGCCCACTTCCTCGAGCAGGTATTTCCACTGCTTGCCACTGTAGCGACCCGAGGCGGCATCCACCTCATTGATGCGCACATAGGTCTTGTCGCCGATTTTTTCCACGCTTTTCGCTGCGGTATCGAACAGCGGGCCTTCAAACATGGGGTAGAGCTTGCTGCCGTCGGGCGACCTGGCCATGCCCTCAAAGCCGTTGGAGCGCCGCACCTCGAACAAGGCCTCGCCGGGCAGGTTGGGCAGGCGGCCCTGCATGTAGTGATCAGGCGAAGCCAGCAACTTGCCGTTGATGACGGTTTCGATCACGCCCAGTACCCGGCCCTGGAAGTCGGTGCGCAGCAAGTAGGGGCCGTATTCGTCGCCTATCCACCATTCATTGCCCACCACCTGCAGCGATTCAGGGTCGAAATCGATGCCCGTCAGGTAACGGCGCGAGGTGTTCTCGTTCTGGATGTGAAAAGGAATGCGCTTGTGGGGATCGCTCAGGAAAGTCGTGCCGCGGCGCACAACCCGGCCCTTGCCCCAGTCGACCGACAGGCGGTGCACCATCAGCAACGCGTCCTGCGAGTTGACCTTGTTGCCGAAGCCGTTGTCGGTCAGCGCGAGAAATTCGCCCTTGCCCAGAGAGACGATGCCCGAAAAGCCTTGCACCGACTGGCCCTTCATGGGCAGCGCACCGCCGGAGGCGCGCGGGTATTTGGGATCGCCGACAAAGGTGTTGGCGATCTCGCTGCCGAGCTGCTCATTGCGCTGGCGTTTCGCATTCGCAAACTTGCCCGCCGTGGCGAAGAATGCCCCGGCATCGCGGGGCGCCGCCACCGATGCGTCGGCGCCCAGGGCCGCATGGCCGGCCAGCGTGGCCTCCACGGCCGGCGCCGTCTGGGCGCGGCCGCTGCCTGCCGCCAGGCACAGCGCGCAGGCGGCCACCAAGGTCAACACGTTCATCCTGATCAAAACCTGCTTGTGCTTGTTGCGCTTGCTCATCCTCGAATCCCTCTTGTCTGGTGAATCGCTGGACTGTGCCGGCCGCGTGTGAAACCGCTGTGACAAAATCAGCCACAGCAGTGGGCATTCGTCGCCCTCTATCCCCTACATGACCGACACCACCACGCCGCCGTCCACTTTCCGGCCCACCGCGAAATTCCTGCTTTCGCACCCAGCGCACTTCATTGCCCTGGGCTTTGGCGCAGGCCTCAGCCCTATCGCCCCCGGCACGGCCGGCACGCTGTGGGCCTGGCTGGCCTTCCTGGTGCTGCAGCAATGGCTCACGCCGGCAGAGATGGGCTGGCTCATCGCTGCCTCCACCATCGTGGGCTGGTGGGCCTGCACCGTGACGGCCAAGGCCATGAATGTGCTGGATCCGGGCAGCATCGTCTGGGACGAGGTCGTGGCCTTCTGGCTGGTGCTGTGGCTGGTGATGCCCGCCGATTTCGGGGCCCAGCTGGCCGCGTTTGCCTTGTTCCGCTTCTTTGACGCGGTCAAACCCGGGCCTGTGGCCTGGGCCGACCAGGCCTTCAAGGGCTTTAACTGGCGCGGCGGCTTCGGCATTTTGTTTGATGATTTTGTGGCGGCGTTTTGCGCGCTGCTCGTGATCGCACTCTGGAGGTTCTGGTGAGCGGCGCGCCGGCCGGTGAACTCGCAGCCCTGCTGCAGGCCCAGGGCTTGATGCTGGCCACGGCCGAAAGCTGCACCGGCGGCATGATCTCCGCGGCCTGCACCGACCTGGCCGGCTCCAGCCACTGGTTTGAACGCGGCTTTGTCACCTATTCCAATGAAGCAAAAACGGAGTTGCTCGGCGTGCCGCCCCAGCTGATCGCCCGCCACGGCGCGGTCAGCGAGGAAGTGGCGCGCGCCATGGCAGCCGGTGCGCTGGCGCATTCGCGCGCGCAGGTGTGCGTAGCGGTCACGGGCGTGGCCGGCCCGACGGGCGGTAGCGCTGCCAAGCCCGTGGGTACGGTATGGTTTGGCTTCGCGCTGCCGGGGCGGCTGGTGTCGGAGGTGCGGCGCTTTGACGGCGACCGCGCCGCGGTGCGCACCGCCACGGTGCAGCATGCGCTGCAGAGGCTGCTCGAATTGCTGGCTGGGCCGGCTGACGCCTGAGCGACGCCCCCACCACCGCAGGCGCTATAGAGTTCGCGGACCGACCACCCACGATACCCCGACCAGGAGGAGACAGCATGCACCCCAACCAGGCCACACTTGAAAAGTTCTACGCCGCCTTCGCCCGCCTCGACTCCGCAACCATGGCCACCTGCTATGCGCCCGATGCCGAGTTCGACGACGAGGCGTTTTCGCTGCGCGGACACAGGGAGGTGACCGGCATGTGGCATATGCTGTGCGACGTGACCAAGGCCAAGGGCGCCGACGTGTGGAAGCTGGCATACAGCGGCATTGAAGCCGATGCCCGTGGCGGCAAATCGCACTGGGAAGCCGACTACCGCTTCAGCGCCACCGGCCGCATGGTGCACAACGTCATCGACGGCGTGTTCGAGTTCAATGAGCAGGGGCTCATCACCCGGCACCGCGACCGCTTTGATTTCTGGGCCTGGTCGCGCCAGGCGCTGGGCACGCCGGGGCTGTTGCTGGGATGGACGCCCTTTCTGCGCGCCAAGGTGCGCGCCACGGCTGCGGGCAATCTGCAAAAATACCTGGCATCGCGCCAGTAAGCACGACTTGAATCCAACGGGAGTTGCCCATGCCCTGGTTTGACGGCTTTGAATCGCGCAGTTTCGAGGTCAACGGCGCCTCCATCCATGCGCGTGTCTCGAAGACCACCCTGGGCGAGCCCTTGCGCCCGGCGCTGTTGCTGCTGCACGGCTTTCCGCAGTCGCATGTGATGTGGCACCGCGTCGCACAGCGCCTGGCACCGCATTTCTTTCTCGTGATGCCCGACCTGCGCGGCTACGGCGACTCCTCCAAAACAGCCGGCTTGCCGGACCACAGCAACTACAGCAAGCGCAACATGGCGCACGACATGATAGGCGTCATGGATGCACTGGGCGTGAACCGCTTCTTCCTGTGCGGCCACGACCGCGGCGGGCGCGTGGCGCACCGGCTGGCGCTGGACCATGCCGCGCGCGTGCTCAAGCTCTGCGTGATCGACATCGCGCCCACCCTCGACATGTACGAGGGCCGCAGCATGACCGAGCCCTACATGGCTTTCGCCCGCGCCTACTACCACTGGTTCCACATGCTGCAACCGGCGCCGCTGCCGGAGATCATGATGGGCGCCAACCATCCCGAAACCGCCAAAGCCTATTTGCACGCCAAACTTGGCGGCTGGGGCAGCGCCGGGCTGAACTACATTGAACCGCAGGCGCTGGCCGAATACGAACGGAGCTTTTGCAACGCCGAGGCGCTGCATGCCGCCTGCGAGGACTACCGCGCCAGCGCCGGCATAGACCTGGAGCACGACCGCGACGGCCGCTCCCAGGGCCTGAAGCTGGCCTGCGAGCTGCTGGTGCTCTGGGGCGAGCGCGGCGTGGTGCACCGCCTGTTCGACCCGATGGCATTGTGGCGGGCGCAGTGCGGCAGCGAAGTCAGCGGCCAGGCCATGCCGGCCGGGCATTTCATCCCCGAAGAGCAGCCCGAGGCCACGGCGCGGGCGCTGCACGATTTCTTCAACTGATCCACGCCGGAGCCTCAAGAAATGTCGCACTACTCCGCCGAAACCCTGTGGGAGCGCAAGGACGCCAACTTCCTGGACAACCGCTACAGCCGCCGCCACCTGCTGCGCTTTGACGGCGGCCTGGAGGTGCCGGGTTCGTCCTCGCCCAGTGTCGTGCCGCTGCCCATGTCAGACGCGTCGGCGCTGGACCCGGAAGAGGCTTTTGTGTCGGCGCTTTCGAGCTGCCACATGCTGTGGTTCCTCACCATGGCCGTCAAGCGCAAATTCCGCGTTGACCGCTACTTCGACGTCGCGACCGGCGTCATGGAGAAAAACGCGGAAGGCAAGGTGGCCATGACCGTGGTCACGCTGCACCCCGAGGTGACCTTTTCCGGGGATCACCTGCCCAGCCGCGAAGAACTGGACAAGATGCACCACGACGCGCATGAAGCCTGCTTCATCGCCAATTCGGTAAAAACCGACGTGCGCTGCGAGCCCGTCTACGACGACGCGTGAGCGGCCGCGGCGCGGCGATTACTTCAGCCAGCCGCGCTTCCTGAAGTACCACATGGGCACGACGGCGCTCGCCACCATCAGCAGGATGGCGTAGGGGTAGCCCAGGGACCAGTCGAGTTCGGGCATTCCCTTGAAGTTCATGCCGTAGACGCTGGCGATCAGCGTGGGCGGCAGAAGCGCCACGCTGGCCACCGAGAAGATCTTGATGATCTTGTTCTGGTTGATGTTGATGAAACCGACCGTGGCGTCCATCAGGAAGTTGATCTTGTCGAACAGGAAAGCGGTGTGCGAGTCCAGCGAGTCGATGTCGCGCAGGATTTGCCGCGCCTCCTCGAACTGCTCGGCATTGAGCATCTTGCTGCGCATCATGAAGCTGACGGCGCGGCGCGTATCCATCACGTTGCGGCGTATGCGGCCGTTCAAGTCTTCGTGGCGGGCGATGGCGCCCAGCACTTCGCCGGCCAGCGCGTCGGTCACATCGCCGGACAGCACCTGGGTGCTGACTTTTTCGAGCTCGACGTAAATGCCTTCCAGCGTGTCGGCTGAATATTCGGCGTCGGCGTCGAACAGCTTGAGCAGCACTTCCTTGGCATCCTCGATCAGCCCGGGGGCGCGGCGCGCGCGCATGCGCAGCAGGCGGAACACCGGCACATCCTCGTCGTGGATGGAGAACAGCACGCCCTTGCTTTTGAGGTCGTCGTTGACCAGGTTCAGGATGAAGGCCACGCGCACGGTCCGGGGCTCGGCGTCATCGGCAATCAGGAAGTCGGAGCGGATGTGCAGCTCGCCGTTGTCTTCCTCGTAAAAACGCGCAGACTCCTCGATGTCCTCGTCCATCGCGTCTTCGGGGATGGACAGGCCGTAGTACTGCTTGATCCAGCGTTTTTCTTCGAGGGTGGGGGATTCCAGATCCACCCAGATGGGCTGGAACCTGGAGAGTTCTTCCAGGGATTCGATTTCTTCCTGGAAAAGCCGGCCGTTGGCGAGCGTGAAAATATTGAGCATGACTGGCTGCCTATCGGTTCAGTGCGCTGCACACAAGGCTTACGCTCGGGCCTTGCGCGAAAGCGGGATAAAAGGGCGGTGGGATGATGGCATCGCTTTCAACCCCCTTTTTGAACGTGAGCCTTTGCAGGCCCGCGCCAGTCTGCGGTGTTGAAAGCTAGCGACTAGGGCTGCTTTCCAAGGATTTCTCCGTCGTTGAAACAGCGGCGATTATGGCACTTCAGGCCCGGCTTAGCCACCGCGCGGGCTACATAAAAAAGGCGATCAACTCGTCCTTGCGCGCATAGGCATCGCGTTCGCCCAGCGCCATCAGCGCCTTCACAAAACCCGGCTCAAACAGCAGGTAGCTGGCCAGCGCGGCGCCGCCGGGGCTGCCCTTTGCGCCAAGCGCGCCCAGGCCCGCCAGGGCGTTGTAGGTGCCGGCGGGCAACTCGGCCGCATGGGCCTGCGCCAGCGCATCCAGCGACTGCGAGGGCGCGATCGCGAGGATATCCACCGGCCGGTAGGGCATGATGGCCGCGATTTCGCGCGGCATCTGGCGCACGGTCTTGCTCACGCGCTGCGCTTGCTCCACGTCGGCCTGCAGCGTGTCCTGGAAGACGCTGGCCATGGCGTGGCCGGCAATCGCACCGAGCGAGGGCCGGCCGGTGACGCTGGCGCCGTTGCCGCCGCCCACAAAACCGGCGCGCTCGGGCTGGCCGACGCCTATCACCAGCACCTTGCCGGCACCCAGGTGCAGCGCGGGCGACAGCGGCGAACTCTGGCGCATGGAGCCGTCACCGAAAAACTCGGGGTGGCCGTCCACCCACAGCGGCGTGGACGGAAACAGGAAAGGAATGGCGCTGGAGGCCATCAGGTGTTCGATGGTGATGGGCTGGAACTCTGCGCGGCGCCCGGGCCGGCTCCACAGGTCGGACTGCCGGCCCGCCGCCATCTGGCAAAAGGTCCAGTGCACGCCGCTGCTGTAGCTGGACGCCGTGACGGCCACGGCGCGCAGCGTCCTGTCCTGCAGGGCCTGCTCGATGCGGCCCAGCGAAATGGCGCGATGCAGGGTGTCCACCAGCGGCGTGTTGTCCAGCAGCGCCTGCTGCGCCCGCACCTGCTGCGACAAAAACAGCGCCGCCGCGATGCGGCTGGAGCGTATCCAGGCCGGCACCTTGAGTTTATAGACCTGCGAGGAACGCAGGGCAGTCCAGAAAGCCGCCAGCTGGGCGAAAGCCTGCAGGCCCTCATTGGCGCGGCTTGCGAGGAAGGCGGCATTGAGCGCGCCGGCCGAAGTGCCCACCAGGATGCTGAACGGGAAGCGTTCGCCGGCCGCACCGCCCTGCAGACTCAGCATGGTCGACAGCGCGTGCAGCACACCGGCCTGGTAGGCGGTGCGCGCCCCGCCGCCCATGAGCACCAGCGCGTTGCGGTCCTCGTCGGGCCGGGTCAACGCGGAAGAAATAATCGTCTCAAGCGACATGGCGGGGCCGCGGCTGCGCCGAATGGACTGTGGACAGGCGATGCATGATCGTGATGAGGCCGGTTGTTATGGTTTTCCTCCGCCCCGGACGGGCCCAATGCATGCCTGCCGGGCCTGTCCCGCTCCCCGGGCAGCGAGCTTGAACGATGTCCGAATGATGCCGCCCGCGTGAATTTCCTGCAAGCCGGATGCACATTCGCGCCCTGCATTGCTTGCAAAAAACCCAGCGAAATCAAGCGCTTGCCGCATTGGAAGGAACGGCTTTCCCTGCCGGCGCCGCGGGCCAAATGCGGGTCAAGGGGATTTTCAGAAGGTTTCATTATTTATTGCAAGCCCGGTTGCAAATGACGGCCTTCGGGCGCATAGTGAATCCAAGAGCGTTGTCCCCGTCTGCCACCCTCCCTTCAAGGCCGGGTGGTGTTTTCAAAAACCCAGATCCAATTTTGGAAAAGGAGTCTCTTTATGAACTTGACGATCAGCGGTCACCATCTTGAAGTCACCCCCGCGCTGCGCGGTTATGTGACGAGCAAGCTGGATCGGATTACCCGGCATTTCGACCAGGTAGTGGACGTAAAAGTCCTGTTGACAGTGGACAACATGAAGGAAAAGGAAAGACGCCAGCGGGCCGAGTGCAATGTGCATGTCAAGGGCCGCGACCTGTTTGCCGAGAGTTCCCACGCTGATCTCTACGCCGCCGTTGACGAGTTGACCGACAAGCTGGACCGCCAGGTCGGACGTTACAAAACCAGAACCCAGGACCACCACCACATTGCCGCCAAGCGACAGGCCTGAAGGGCCCTCCCGTTTTTTGCTTCTTTGTCTGCTTCAAGCGGTGCGCTGCCCTTTCCAGGGGGTGCATCGCTCCCGGCGCCGGGTGATCGAATCCGCTTCCCTTGGCCGGTACAGGGTTAGTGCGAGTTGCATCGCTCCCGGCGCCGGGTGATCGAATCCGCTTCCCTTGGCCGGTACAGGGTTAGTGCGAGT
>NZ_JBFUGK010000047.1:0-46797 GCF_056402935.1 Polaromonas sp. P3_B1 | reverse complement strand
GAGCTCGACGGCCACAAAAAAGGCATGACCGAGGTGGCGCGCAACGCCCGCCAGACCAGCCGCACCCTGGACGCCCTCGCCGGCGCGCAAGGCGCCGACATCGCCAAGGGCCTGAAGCTGGACACCACCGGCCATCCCGAGGCCGGCGGCTGCCTGTTTTTCCAGACCAAACCGCTGGATTACACGCTGCCCATGAGCCTTCCGCAGGGCAAGGCCGACAACCAGATCCTGGGCGTGGTCGAGGCCCTGCGCAAGGAATACGCGCCGCGCGAGGTGGTCCTGGTGTCCAAGGACATCAATATGCGCGTCAAGGCGCGGGCTCTGGGCCTGGCCACCGACGACTACCAGAACGACAAAACACTGGAGGACGGCGACCTGCTGTATTCCGGCTCGCTGGCCCTGCCGGCTGATTTCTGGACGCGCCAGAGCAAGACCATCGAAAGCTGGCAACAAGGCAGCCACACCTTCTACCGTATCACCGGCCCCATCGTGGGCAGCTTGCTGATCAACCAGTTCGTGTTCTTTGAGGCTCCGGGCGAGCCGCCCCTGTATGCCCGCGTGACGGAAATCCGGGCCAAAACAGCCGTCCTGAAGACCTTGAAGGACTACAACCACCTCAAAAACGCCGTCTGGGGCGTCACCACGCGCAACCGCGAGCAAAACTTTGCGATGAATCTGCTGATGGACCCTGAAGTGGACTTCGTCACCCTGGCCGGCACGGCGGGCACCGGCAAGACGCTGATGGCGCTGGCCAGCGGCCTCACGCAAGTGCTCGATGATCGCCGCTACACGGAAATCATCATGACGCGCGCCACCGTTTCGGTTGGTGAAGATATCGGCTTCCTGCCAGGCACCGAAGAGGAAAAAATGGGGCCCTGGATGGGCGCGCTGGACGACAACCTGGAAGTGCTGGGCAAGACCGACAGCGGCTCGGGCGAGTGGGGCCGCGCGGCCACCAATGAGCTGATCCGCTCGCGCATCAAGGTCAAGAGCATGAACTTCATGCGCGGCCGCACCTTCCTGAACAAGTACGTGATCATCGACGAGGCGCAAAATCTGACGCCCAAGCAGATGAAAACGCTGATCACACGGGCCGGCCCGGGCACCAAGATCATCTGCATGGGCAACCTGGCGCAGATCGACACACCCTACCTGACTGAAGGCTCCTCGGGCATGACCTTTGCCGTCGACCGCTTCAAGGGCTGGCCGCACGGCGGGCACATCACGCTGGCACGCGGCGAGCGCTCCCGCCTGGCCGATTTCGCGAGCGAAGTGCTCTAAGTCCGCGAAAAAACAACGCCCCAATGAAAAAAGGCCAAGTCGCAAGACTTGGCCTTTTTCTTCGTCAAATTCTGGTGGGCGGTGCAAGTTTCGAACTTGCGACCCCTGCAGTGTGAATGCAGTGCTCTACCCCTGAGCTAACCGCCCTATCGGTCAGCCTACGATTATATGCTGTTTCGGGCTGATTTTTTGGCTTGATAGGCGGAATCGCCTTTTACGGCCTGTCGACCCATCGCTCAGGCGGCCAGAGCCCGCCAAACCGTTTTCCCCTTGCTGGCCTTGTCGATGCCGGCCAGCAATTTCTCGTGCTCAGCGGCCTCCTGCTCGTTGGCCGCCAGCAAAGGTAGTTCAAACACACTCAGGTCTATCTGCGGTACGTTGTTGTCGCCCTCCTGGACCGTGTCGCCCACGTCCATGACCAGCGCGTTCTGGCCGCGGGTCAGGTTGATGTAGACGTCGGCCAGCAGTTCCGCGTCCAGCAAGGCGCCGTGCAGGGTACGGCCTGAATTGTCGACCTCCAGCCGGTCGCACAGGGCGTCCAGCGAGTTGCGCTTGCCCGGAAACAGCTCCTTGGCCATCATCAGGCTGTCGGTGACCTTGGCCACGCAATGCTTGATGGGCGGGCGGCCTATGAGTTCGAGCTCCTTGTTGAGGAAGCTCACGTCAAAGGGCGCGTTGTGGATGATGATCTCGGCGTCCTGCAGGTATTCCAGCAGTTCGTCGACCACGGCCGAGAATTTGGGCTTGTCTTTCAGAAACTCGTTGCTGATGCCGTGGACCTTGAGCGCGTCCTCGTGGCTGTCTCGCTCGGGATTCAGGTAGAAGTGGCGGTTGTTGCCGGTGAGCTTGCGAGCCACCAGTTCCACGCAACCGATTTCGATGATGCGGTCGCCGTTTTCAGCGGAAAGACCGGTGGTTTCAGTGTCAAGAACGATTTGGCGCATGGCTCGATTATCGCCTCCGCGCAGGACCGCCCTCGCCTGGTTTTTCCCGGAAACTCAGTGGTTTTCCTTGGCGTGGTTGATGGAGTACTTGGGTATTTCCACCGTCACATCGGTCTGGGCCAGCACGGCCTGGCAGCTCAGGCGCGAATTGGGCTCCAGCCCCCAGGCGCGGTCCAGCAGGTCTTCCTCGCTCTCGTCAAGCTCGTTGAGCGAATTGAAACCCTCGCGCACGACAACGTGGCAGGTCGTGCAGGCGCAACTGAGGTCGCAGGCGTGCTCGATGTTGATCTTGTTGTCGAGCAGGGCTTCGCAGATCGAGGTGCCGGCCGGTGCGCTGATTTCGGCGCCCTGCGGGCAGTATTCGGGGTGAGGCAGTATTTTGATGATGGGCATGGTTGTCTCAGTCAGTCGGCTCAAACCGCCTCGATGTTTTTACCGGCCAGGGCTTGTTTGATGCCGCGGTTCATGCGCTGGGCGGCGAAAGCTTCCGTGCCTTTGGCCAGGGCCTGGGTGGCGGCCTCTATCGCGGCCGCGTCGCCGTGGGTACGCGTGTCGGCCAGGCCGGCGATCAGGCCGTCGATCTGTGCGCGTTCATCGGGGCTCAGCAGGTCGGCGTCCGCGGCCAGCGCGCTTTGCGTGGCCAGGATCATGCGGTCCGCATCGACCTTGGCCTCGGCCAGGGCGCGGGCATTCATGTCCTGCTGGGCGGTGGAAAAGCTGTCCTGCAGCATGCGCGCGATGTCTTCGTCAGACAGGCCATAGGAGGGCTTCACGTCAATACGCGCCTCGACACCGCTGACCTGCTCTTTTGCATTCACGCTGAGCAGGCCGTCGGCATCAACGGTGAAGGTCACACGGATACGCGCGGCGCCGGCCACCATCGGCGGTATGCCGCGCAACTCGAAGCGGGCCAGGCTGCGGCAATCGGCCACCAGGTCGCGCTCGCCCTGCACCACATGCAAAGCCAGGGCGGTCTGGCCGTCCTGGTAGGTGGTGAAGTCTTGCGCCATGGCGGTGGGGATGGTCTGGTTGCGCGGCACAATGCGCTCGACCAGCCCGCCCATGGTCTCTATGCCCAGCGACAAGGGAATCACATCCAGCAACAGCAATTCGTCACCGGTGTTGTTGCCGGCCAGCTGGTTGGCGGAAATGGCTGCGCCCAGCGCCACCACTTCGTCGGGGTTCAGATTGACCAGCGGCTCACGGCCGAAGAAACTGGCAACCGCCTTGCGCACCTGCGGCATGCGCGTGGAGCCCCCCACCAGTACCGCACCCTGGATATCTTCCTTGGCGAGTTTGGCATCGCGCAGCGCCTTGCGAACGGCAGCCAGCGTGCGCTGGGTCAGGTGGGCCGTCGCGGTTTCGAAGTCTTCGGCCTTCATCTCGAAATTGACGAGGGCCTTGGCCAGTTGCACCGAAAAAGGCACGGGGTCGGCGGCCGACAGGGCTTCCTTGCAGTTTCGCGCGGTGCGCAGCAGGGCGGCCTTGTCTGTCGGCGCGAGGGTGTCGGCTGCCAGGCCCGCTTTGGCCAGCACCCAGTCGACCAGCGCGCGGTCGTAGTCGTCGCCGCCCAGCGCCGAATCGCCGCCGGTAGCCACCACCTCGAAAACGCCTTGCGTCAGGCGCAGGATGGAAATGTCGAAAGTGCCGCCACCCAGGTCATAGACGGCGTAAACGCCTTCGCTGGCGTTGTCCAGGCCGTAGGCAATCGCAGCCGCCGTAGGTTCGTTGAGAAGGCGCAGCACATTGAGGCCCGCCAGTTGCGCGGCGTCCTTGGTGGCCTGGCGCTGAGCATCGTCGAAATAGGCCGGCACGGTGATCACGGCGCCGTAGATGTCGTCGTTAAAGGTGTCTTCGGCGCGGTAACGCAAGGTGGCCAGGATCTCGGCGCTGATCTCAACCGGGCTTTTCTCGCCGGCAACGGTCTGCAGCGTAACCATGCCTGGCTTGTCGTTGAGCTCGTAAGGCAACTGGGCACGGCTGCCGATGTCGTCAATGCCGCGGCCCATCAGGCGTTTGACTGAAGAAATGGTGTTGCGCGGGTCTTCGACCTGCGCCGCCAGGGCCTCATAGCCGATCTGGCGCTTGTCGCCCTCCAGATAGCGCACCACGCTGGGCAGCAGCACCCTTCCCTGCTCGTCAGGCAGGCATTCGGACACACCATTGCGCACGCTGGCCACCAGCGAGTGCGTGGTGCCCAGGTCAATGCCGATCGCGATGCGCCGCTGGTGCGGGTCGGGCGTCTGGCCGGGTTCGGAAATTTGCAGGAGTGCCATGCGTGCTTGTCGTACTTTTTCTGTAATGCTTTATTGTCCCAGCAGGTCGATGCGCGCATCGACCTCGCTGGCAAAGCGCTCAATAAACATAAGGCTTCTGACCTGCCGGGCGGCCGCGGGAAAGTCCCTGTCCACGTCCAGCGATTGCGCTATTTTTGCCAGCTTCTCGCGCCCGCTCGACATGGCTTGCGAGGCGATTTCCTCAAAATCCTCGGCGGTCTCGGCCTCATCCAGCGCTTCACGCCACTGCATCTGCTGCACCAGGAAATCGTGCGGCATGGCCGTGTTTTTCTCGGCATCGATGGGTGCGCCATTGAGCTCGCACAAATAGCTCGCCCGCTTCAGCGGGTCCTTCAGGCGCTGGTAGGCCTCATTGATGCGCACCGACCACTGCATGGCCACACGCTGCGCCGCCGGGCCCTGGGCCGCGAACTTGTCGGGATGCGCCTCGCGCTGCAGGTCCTTCCAGCGCGCGTCCAGCGCGGCACGATCCTGCGCGAAGCGCTGGGGCACGCCGAAAAGCTCGAAGTCGTTGGATTGAAGATTCATGCCGAGCTTATGCCGATAAAAAGCCGCCAGCACAATCAGTGGAGGCGGCTTCGGTAAGGGTGCAGCACGCGTAAGACAGCTTGCCCGTCAAACCCGGAAACTTTCGCCGCAACCGCAACGGTCACGCTCGTTGGGGTTGATGAACTTGAAGCCTTCGTTCAGGCCTTCACGGACAAAATCCAGCTTGGTGCCGTCGATGTAGGCCATGCTTTTCGGGTCGACCAGCACCTTGACGCCGTTGTCTTCAAACACGACGTCTTCCGGCGCGATCTCGTCGGCGTATTCAAGCTTGTAAGCCAGGCCGGAGCAGCCGGTGGTCTTGACACCCAGGCGCACGCCAACACCTTTGCCGCGCTTGGTCATGTAGCGGGTCACGTGCCTTGCGGCTGCATCAGTGAGGGTTACGGACATTTAAATCACTCGAGAATGAAACAGGTGACGGGTAATGCGGTTCAGATCAGTGCGCGTGCTTTTGCTTGTAATCATTCACGGCGGCCTTGATGGCGTCTTCCGCCAGGATGGAGCAGTGAATCTTCACGGGCGGCAGCGCCAGTTCTTCGGCAATCGCGCTGTTTTTGATGCTGGCCGCTTCGTCCAGCGTCTTGCCCTTGACCCATTCGGTCACGAGCGAGCTGGAAGCGATCGCGGAACCGCAGCCATAAGTCTTGAAGCGCGCATCTTCGATCACACCCGTCACTGGGTTGACCTTGATCTGCAGCTTCATCACGTCGCCGCAAGCCGGCGCGCCGACCATGCCGGTGCCTACCGATTCGTCGCCCTTTTCAAAAGAGCCGACGTTGCGGGGGTTTTCGTAGTGGTCCACCACTTTTTCGCTGTATGCCATTTTGTTTACCTCTTTAAGCTGTCGGGCGCGCTGCTCAGTGTGCAGCCCACTGGATGGTGGACAAATCGACACCATCCTTGAACATCTCCCACAGGGGAGACAGTTCGCGCAGTTTCGCCACGTTTTCCTTGATGGTGGCGACCGCGTAGTCGATTTCTTCTTCGGTGCTCCAGCGGCCAATCGTCATGCGAAGGCTGCTGTGCGCCAGTTCGTCGCTGCGGCCCAGGGCGCGCAGCACATAGCTGGGTTCCAGGCTGGCCGAGGTGCAGGCCGAACCGCTGGAAACCGCCAGGCCCTTGATGCCCATGATCAGCGACTCGCCTTCGACGAAGTTGAAGCTCATGTTCAGGTTGTGCGGCACGCGCTTGTCGGCGTGGCCGTTGAGGAACACCTCTTCGACGTCCTTGAGGCCGTTGAGCATGCGCTCATGCAGGGCGCGTATGCGTTTGTTCTCTTCGTGCATCTCGGCCTTGGCAATGCGGTAGGCCTCACCCATGCCCACGCACTGGTGGGTGGGCAACGTGCCCGAGCGCATGCCGCGCTCATGGCCGCCGCCGTGCATCTGCGCTTCCAGCCGCACGCGCGGCTTGCGGCGCACGTACAGGGCGCCTATGCCCTTGGGGCCATAGGTCTTGTGCGAAGTCAGGCTCATCAGGTCGACCGGCAAGGTAGCCAGGTCGATGTCGATCCGGCCGGTCGCCTGGGCGGCGTCCACATGGAAGATGATGCCTTTTTCACGGCACAGGGCGCCAATGGCCGGGATGTCCTGAATCACGCCGATTTCGTTGTTGACGAACATGACGCTGACCAGAATGGTGTCGGGGCGGATGGCGGCCTTGAGCGCTTCGAGGTCCAGCAGGCCGTCGGCCTGCACGTCCATATAAGTCACCTCAAAACCCTGGCGCTCCAGCTCGCGGCAAGTATCGAGCACAGCCTTGTGTTCGGTCTTGACCGTGATGATGTGTTTGCCCTTGGTTTTGTAGAAATGGGCCGCGCCTTTGAGTGCCAGGTTGTTGGACTCGGTGGCGCCGCTGGTCCAGACGATCTCGCGCGGGTCGGCGCCGATCAGGTCGGCGATCTGCCCGCGTGCTTTTTCGACGGCGGCTTCCGCTTCCCAGCCCCAGGCGTGGCTGCGCGAAGCGGGGTTGCCGAAGTGTTCGCGCAACCAGGGAATCATGGCGTCCACCACCCGCGGGTCGCAGGGGTTCGTGGCGCTGTAGTCCATGTAGATGGGAAAGTGTGGGGTGTCCATGTGGCTAGCTTTTTTAATTCACGGGCTGGCTGGCAGCGCGGTCAACAGTCAAAAGAGTCAATGCAGTCGAGTCACAAAGCGGGGAAGCCGGGCGAGCGCCCGGCTTTGCTTCATCAGGATTTTGAGAATGCATTGCCCAGTGCAAAGACCGAATTCGGCGCATTCACGCGAATCGGCTTGACTGCCGGCGCCGTAAAGATGGCCTTCTTGACCTGCGGCGTGTTCTCGATCACCACGCCCTTGGCAAGCTGGTCTTCCACCAGCTTTTGCAGGGTCACGGAATCCAGGAACTCCACCATGCGGCTGTTCAGCGATGCCCACAGTTCGTGCGTCATGCAGCGCCCGCCTTCGCCCAGGCAGTTTTCCTTGCCACCGCACTGGGTAGCGTCGATCGGCTCGTCCACCGACACAATGATGTCGGCGACGGTGATCTCGGAAGCCTTGCGACCCAGGGTATAACCGCCGCCGGGGCCACGGGTGGACTCCACCAGCTCGTGGCGGCGCAGTTTGCCGAACAGCTGTTCGAGATAGGACAAGGAAATCTGCTGGCGCTGGCTGATCGCGGCCAGGGTGACCGGGCCGTTGTTCTGGCGCAGTCCCAAATCAATCATTGCAGTGACCGCAAAACGGCCTTTGGTCGTGAGGCGCATAACAAGCTCCTTTAAATGGCTTGACTGTCGTTTTCACCCCGCAAACTTGTGGCTTACAGGGAACTCTTCCTCCAGCCGCCCAGGTCAGTCAACCGGTATCGCGGGGGCTTTTTGTTGTTCTGGTATTGTTCTTGACTGTTTTCGTCAAGTATAACACAGCAGGGGTTTCCCCGCTGGCGCCGCCGAAACCATCAGGGCTAACCCGTAGCGCAAGACCAATAATGCACCAAAATGGTGCAACTCGAATCGGCCAGCGGCGCCGCGCCTCAGGCCCGTGATTGGCCCGCAGCGGAAAGAGGAACGACGTTGTCGGCACCGGGAGCGCCGAAAGCCTGTTCCTTGAGGACGTGCAACTGGTCCCGCACGCGGGCGGCTTTTTCGAACTCCAGGTTTTTGGCGTGTTCGATCATCTGCTTTTCCAGGCGCTTGATTTCGCGGGCGATGTCTTTTTCGCTCATGTCCTCGACTTGTGCCTTTTGCATCTCGAGCTTTTCCGCTTCCTTGCCGGATTTCTCGCTGTAGACCCCGTCGATCAGGTCGCGGATGCGTTTGACCACACTGCGCGGCGTGATGCCATGCTCCAGGTTGAAGGCGATCTGCTTGTTGCGCCGCCGCTCGGTCTCGCCCATGGCTTTTTTCATCGAATCGGTGATCCGGTCGGCATACAGGATGGCGCGGCCGTTGAGGTTTCGGGCGGCCCGGCCTATGGTCTGGATCAGGCTGCGCTCGGCGCGCAGAAAGCCCTCCTTGTCGGCATCCAGGATGGCCACCAGCGAGACCTCGGGAATGTCCAGGCCTTCCCGCAGCAAGTTGATACCCACCAGCACGTCAAAAGCGCCCAGCCGCAGGTCGCGCAGGATTTCAACCCGCTCCACCGTGTCCACATCGCTGTGCAGGTAGCGCACCTTGACGCCGTTGTCGCTCAGGTAGTCGGTCAGCTGTTCGGCCATGCGCTTGGTCAGCGTGGTGATCAGCACCCGCTCGTTCTTTTCGACGCGGATGCGGATTTCCTGCAGCACGTCGTCGACCTGGTGGGTGGCCGGCCGCACTTCGACCTGCGGGTCCACCAGGCCCGTGGGCCGGACGACCTGCTCCACCACCTGGCCGGCATGTTCCTGCTCGTAGGCGGCCGGTGTGGCCGACACGAAGATGGCCTGCCGCATCTTGGACTCGAACTCCTCGAACTTGAGCGGCCGATTGTCCAGCGCACTCGGCAGGCGAAAGCCGTATTCCACCAGCGTGGTCTTGCGCGCCCGGTCGCCGTTGTACATGGCATTGAGCTGGCCGATCATGACGTGGCTTTCGTCCAGGAACATCACCGCGTCCTTGGGCAGGTAATCGCATAGCGTCGAAGGCGGAGCGCCGGGAGGCGAGCCGCTCAGGTGGCGGGTGTAGTTCTCGATGCCTTTGCAGTGGCCGATTTCGCTGAGCATCTCCAGGTCAAAGCGCGTGCGCTGCTCGATGCGCTGGGCCTCTACCAGCTTGCCGTCGGCCACGAACTGGGCCACCCGCTCGGACAGCTCAAGCTTGATGGTCTCCACCGCCGTCATGACCTTGTCGCGGGGCGTGACGTAGTGGCTCTTGGGGTAGACCACAAAACGCGGGATTTTCTGGCGAATGCGGCCGGTCAGCGGGTCGAACAGCTGCAGCGTCTCGATCTCGTCGTCGAACAGCTCTATTCGTATAGCCAGCTCGGAATGCTCAGCCGGGAAGATATCGATCACGTCGCCCCGCACACGGAAAGTGCCGCGCGCGAAATCCTGCTCGTTGCGCGTGTACTGCATGCGGATCAGCCGCGCGATCACGTCGCGCTGGCCCATCTTGTCGCCTATGCGGGCGATAAAGCGCATCTGCGTGTAATCCTCGGGCGCACCGATGCCGTAAATCGCACTGACCGTGCCGACGATGATGGTGTCGCGCCGCTCCAGCACGCTCTTGGTGGCCGACAGGCGCATCTGCTCGATGTGCTCGTTGATGGCCGAGTCCTTTTCGATGAAAAGGTCGCGCTGCGGCACATAGGCCTCGGGCTGGTAGTAGTCGTAGTAGCTGACGAAATACTCGACCGCGTTCTTGGGGAAAAACTCGCGGAATTCGCTGTAAAGCTGCGCCGCCAGCGTCTTGTTGGGCGCGAACACGATAGCCGGGCGGCCCAGGCGGGCAATCACATTGGCCATGGTGAAGGTCTTGCCGGAGCCCGTCACGCCCAGCAGGGTCTGGAACACCTCGCCGTCCCTGACGCCTTCCACCAGTTGCTCGATCGCCGTCGGCTGGTCGCCTGCCGGCGGATAGGGCTGGAACAACTCGAACGGCGAATCGGGGAAACGAACGAACTGGCCCTCGCGGGGGGCCTCATCCGCAACCTCGGTTATGACTTCTAAAGCTTCTGGCATAAAACCTCGATCAAGCCCCGTTAAAATTCGGGGCAACCAAACAGAATACGACATTCGGCCGAAAATGGGAATTGCAATCCCCGATCACCCTCCGACTGCCGTTTTGATACCTCTTGTAGCCTTTTTTCCGGTCAACTTGTGACCTAAATTTGCGACCTGAGTCCCGCCCCTTCGCTTTCGCCTTTTTTCACTTTCTCTGAGGATATTTCATGTCTTTGTTTACCGCTGTCGAAATGGCCCCGCGTGACCCCATCCTGGGCCTGAACGAGCAGTTCAATGCCGACACCAACCCCAACAAGGTCAACCTGGGCGTGGGCGTGTACTACGACGACAACGGCAAGCTTCCCTTGCTCCAGTGCGTGCAGGCGGCTGAAAAACAGATGATGGCCGACCCCAAGGCACGCGGCTACCTGCCCATCGACGGCATCGCCGCCTACGACGCGGCCGTCAAAGGCCTGGTGTTCGGCGTTGACAGCGAGCCCGTCAAGTCCGGTCGCGTGGCCACTGCCCAAGGCATTGGCGGCACGGGCGGCCTGAAGATAGGCGCCGACTTCCTCAAAAAGCTCAGCCCCAACGCCAAGGTGCTGATTTCCGACCCCAGCTGGGAAAACCACCGCGCGCTCTTCAGCCAGGCCGGTTTCGTGGTTGACAGCTACCCTTACTACGACGCGGCCAAGCGCGGCGTCAACTTCGAGGGCATGCTCGCCGCCCTCAATGCCGCAGCCGAAGGCACCATCGTTGTGCTGCACGCCTGCTGCCACAACCCGACCGGTTACGACATCACCGCCGCCCAGTGGGACCAGGTGATCGCCGCCGTCAAGGCGCGCAAGCTCACGCCTTTCCTCGACATGGCTTACCAGGGCTTCGGCCACGGCATTGCGGAAGACGGCGCCGTCATCGGCAAATTTGTGGCTGCCGGCCTGAGCTTTTTCGTGTCGACCTCGTTCTCCAAGAGCTTCAGCCTCTACGGCGAACGCGTGGGCGCCCTGTCGGTGCTTTGCGAGTCCAAGGAAGAAGCCGACCGCGTGCTGTCGCAGCTCAAGCTGGTCATCCGCACCAACTACAGCAACCCGCAGATCCACGGCGGCATGGTGGTAGCCACGGTGCTGAATACGCCGGCGCTGCGCACCCAATGGGAGCAGGAACTGGCGGAAATGCGCGTGCGCATCAAGGCCATGCGCCAAAAGCTCGTGGACGGCCTGAAGGCCGCCGGCGTCACGCAGGACATGAGCTTCATCACCGCCCAGATCGGCATGTTCAGCTATTCCGGCCTCAGCAAAGACCAGATGGTGCGCCTGCGCAATGAGTTCGGCGTCTACGGCACCGACACCGGCCGCATGTGCGTGGCCGCGCTCAACAGCAAAAACATCGACTACGTCTGCGCCTCCATCGCCAAGGTCGTCTGATTTCCCCGGCGCCCTTAGCCCCTTCCAGCCCGGATGGCTTCATCCGGGACGCCCTGCTAAACCGCCACAACCAGCGCATCCTGCAGCAGCTGCCCACCCTGGGCCTGCCGGATGCCTGGCTGGTCGCGGGTTGCCTCTTCCAGACGGTCTGGAACCTGCGCTCGGGCAATCCGCCTGAAGCGCACGTCAAGGACTACGACCTGTTCTACTTCGACCCGGCCGATCTTTCGGAGGCGGCCGAGACTCGGGTCAACGAACAAGTCCAATCCTCTTTTACGGACCTGCAGATCACCGTGGAAGCGAAAAACCAGGCCCGCGTCCACACCTGGTACCAGGATTACTTCGGCTTTCCCTACCCTGCCCTGCGCAGCTCCCGGGACGGCATAGACCGTTTCCTCGTCACCTGCACCTGCGTGGGCCTGCGGGCCAGCAGCTCAGGCCTGGAGCTTTATGCGCCCAACGGCCTGGACGACCTTTACCAGGGCCGGCTCAGCCCGAACCCGCTGTGCCCCCACCTGCCGCTGTTTGAGCAAAAAGCCCGTGCCTACCAGGAACGCTGGCCTTGGCTGCAATCGGCGCTTGATCCGGGCGTCATCCGGGCTTGATCAGCCCCACACCGCCGAACGCATCGAAATCGAACCGGCCTGGAAGCTGGTATTGAAAAAGCGCATGACCTCCTTGCCGTCGGCGGCGCCGGCCGCATACAGCAAAGGCAGGTAGTGCTCATAGGTGGGATGGGCCATCCTGGCCACCTGCCCCAGCTTCTGGAAGTTCTGCAGCGCATCGAGATTGCCCTGCTGCAGATAGCCGCCGATGGTCTGGTCGAACTCCAGCGCCCAGTCGTAGGCCTGATTGCCGCTCGCGCCGCGCTGCATCTGCCGCAGGTTGTGCACGATGTTGCCGCTCGCCACAATCAGCACGCCGCGCTCGCGCAAGGCCTTGAGCTGCTTTGCCAGCGCATAGTGGTCCTCGGGCGCTCGGCCATAGTCCATGCTGAGCTGGATGACCGGAATGTCCGCACCCGGGAACATGGGCTTGAGCACCGACCAGGCCCCATGGTCCAGCCCCCACTCGCTTTCGTCCAGGCCCAGCGGCGCGGAGGCCCGCTGGCGCACCAGCTGGCTGATGGCTTGCGCGGCGGCCGGATCGCCCGGTACGGGGTACTGCTGGTCAAACAGCTCCTGTGGGAAACCACCAAAATCGTGGACGGTTTTGGGCTTGTCCATGGCGGTCAGCCACCAGCCTTCAGTCAGCCAATGGGCGGAAATGCACAAAATCAGCTGCGGCCTCGGGTATTTACTCCCAAATTCGGCACCCAGCGCCTGCCAGCTGCGCCGGTATTCGTTATCGCCGATGGCGTTCATGGGACTGCCGTGGCCCAAAAAAATCACCGGCATCCGGTCGGATTTCTTCAGGGAGGCGATTCGATCCAGCGCGGAGTCGTCAATCGTGGGGAGCATATATGTTGTTTCCTGTTTGGAGAGCGGCGCCAGCGGGGCAAAACCGCTGGCGGGCAGGCAAAATAGTAAGTGTTCCTTCAATTCCGCAAGTGGCGGCGGCTTATCGGTAAAACAAGCCCGCCCCGTCTGGTGGCGTTGGGGCACCAAACCCGTGAAAAGAGCCCGGAATTGGTGGTTTTCCTCAAAACAGCGCGGCAAGCCCCTGTTATATTGCACTGCAACATACTACGATTTACCTGTCATAACCACATAACCCAAGGTTGTCCCCGATGCTGTACCAAGTCTATGAAGCCCAGCGCACCTTGATGGAGCCTTTTGTCGATTTCGCGCAGGCCGCCGCCAAGCTCTACGGCAACCCGCTGTCGCCGCTCGGGCAGAATCCTTTTGCCCAGCGCGTGGCCGCCGGCTACAGCCTGATCTACCGGCTGGGCAAGGATTACGAAAAGCCAGCTTTCGACATCCGGACCGTCGACGTCAACGGCACCGAGGTCAGCATCCACGAACGCGTGGAAATCGACAAGCCCTTTTGCGAGCTGCGCCGCTTCAAGCGTTTCACCGACGATCCCGCCACCCTGACGGGCCTCAAAGGTGAACCCGCGGTGCTGATCGTGGCGCCGCTGTCCGGCCACTACGCCACCTTGCTGCGCGACACCGTCCGCACCATGCTCAAGGACCACAAGGTCTACATCACCGACTGGAAAAACGCGCGCACCGTGCCGCTGTCCGACGGCTCCTTCCACCTGGACGACTACGTCAACTACGTCCAGGAATTCATTCGCCATATCCAGGGCATTTACGGCAACTGCCACGTCATCAGCGTGTGCCAGCCCACAGTGCCGGTGCTCGCGGCCGTGTCGCTGATGGCCTCGCGCGGCGAGACCACGCCCCTGAGCATGACCATGATGGGCGGCCCCATCGACGCGCGCAAGTCGCCGACCGCCGTCAACAACCTGGCCATGAACAAGAGCTACGAGTGGTTTGAGAACAATGTGATCTACCGCGTGCCCAGCAACTTCCCGGGCGCCGGGCGCCGCGTCTACCCCGGCTTTTTGCAGCACACCGGCTTCGTCGCGATGAACCCCGACCGCCACGCCAGCAGCCACTACGACTACTTCAAGGACCTGCTCAAGGGCGACGACGCCAGCGCCGAGGCGCACCGCAAGTTCTACGACGAATACAACGCCGTGCTCGACATGGACGCCGATTACTACCTGGACACCATCAAGACGGTGTTCCAGGAGTTCAAGCTGGTCAACGGCACCTGGGACGTCAAGAACGTGGACGGGGAACTTGAGCGCGTGCGGCCCCAGGACATCAAGACCACGGCCCACTTCACTGTCGAAGGCGAACTGGACGACATCTCCGGCTCGGGCCAGACCGAGGCGGCCCACAGCCTTTGCCATAACATCCCCAAGGGGTTGCAAAAGCACCTGGAAGTCAAGGGCGCGGGCCATTACGGCATCTTCAGCGGCCGCCGCTGGCGCGAGATTGTCTACCCGCAGGTCAAGGCCTTTATTCTTGAGAACAACCGGCCTGCCGCTCCAGCCAAACGGGCGGCAGCGACAAAGACCCCCGCAAAATCCACGGCCAAACCCGCCACAAAACCGGCGGCAAAGAAGACGGCGCGCAAGCAAGCCTGAAGGCCAGCGCAGCACGGCCAGGCCGGGAAGCCGCGACTGGTAGGACAATAGGCGGGTGACCTCCCCCGCCGATTTCCGCCTTTTTGAGCGCCTCAACGACGCCCTGCCCCAGACCCAGTGCACCCGCTGCGGCTACCCCGACTGCGCGGCCTATGCCGAGGCCATGGCCTGCGGCCAGGCCGCCATCAACCAATGCCCGCCGGGTGGCGCCGAAGGCGTGCAACGCCTTGCGGCCATCACAGGCCTGCCCGCCCTGCCTCTGAACCCCGCCAACGGTACGGAAGGCCCGCGCGCCATAGCGGTCATCGACGAGAACTGGTGCATAGGCTGCACCCTGTGCCTCAAAGCCTGCCCCACCGATGCCATCATGGGCAGCAACAAGATGATGCACACCGTCATCGAGCCCTGGTGCACGGGCTGCGAACTCTGCATCCCTGTGTGTCCGGTCGATTGCATCAGCCTGGAAAACGTCACCGGCGCACGCACCGGCTGGCAAGCCTGGTCGCAGCAAGAGGCGGGCACTGCCAAGGCGCGCTATGAAGGCCATAAGGCCCGGTACAAGAAAGAAGAAGGCAAGCCTCCCGGCGGCATGGACGCCGGCAAGCCCACCGGTTCAGCGTCCGTAGCGCCGACGGATTCCGCCGCGCGCCCCGAGGCCGATCCCGCCGTAGCGGACCGCAAACGCGCCGTGATCGAAGCGGCGTTGGCCCGGGCCCGGGCACAGCGCACAAAAGAGTAAACCGGGTAGCCGGCTTTCAGCCCAGGGCGGCAAACGCCTTGATGACGTCAGGCGGCGCCTGCACCATCTCGACCAGCACACCCTCGCCCGCGATGGGAAATTCCTCGCTGGCCTTGGGATGCAAAAAGCAGATATCAAAACCCGCCGCGCCCTTGCGTATGCCGCCGGGTGCGAAACGCACGCCCTGGGCCGTCAGCCATTCCACGGCTTTGGGTAGGTCGTCTATCCACAGGCCCACATGGTTGAGCGGCGTGGTGTGCACCGCGGGCTTTTTGTCCACGTCCAATGGCTGCATCAGGTCAACCTCGACCTTGAAGGGGCCGCTGCCTATGGCGCAGATATCTTCGTCCACGTTCTCGCGTTCGCTGACGAAGTTGCCAGTGACTTCCAGGCCCAGCATGTCCACCCACAGAGTACGCAGTCGGTCTTTACTTGTGGCGCCGATGGCGATCTGCTGGATTCCGAGAACTTTAAAGGGACGTACGGCGCTCATTATTGGAACTCCACAATCGGCTGGTCCACGCTCAGCGACTCGCCTTTGTTCGCCAGCACCTTGCCCACCACACCATCGGCCACGGCAAACAACACGTTCTCCATCTTCATGGCCTCAATCACGGCCACACGCTCCCCGGCCTGCACCTTCTGGCCCACCTGCACCGCCACGTCCACCAGCAGGCCGGGCATGGGGGAAAGCACATAGCGGCTCATGTCGGGCGGCGCCTTGTAGGGCATCAGCGCATGCAGCTGCGCCGCGCGCGGCGACAGCACCAGGGCATCCAGCCGGGTACCGTTGTGCGCGATGCGGATGGCCAGCGGATTGCGCCCGACACCCCGCTCCACCTGTGCGGCGAAAGGCTGGCCGTTGACGGTGCCGCGAATGCGCGCACCGCCCAGGTGCCAGCTGCTGCAGATCTCATAACTCCTGGCACCTACCTCCACCGTGCCGGAACCGGTTTGCGCCTGGTAGTTGCCTACCGTCACCGGGTGTGGCGTGTTCTGCCCCGCCGCACCCAGGCTCACGACGACGAACTCCTCGCCCACCGTTACGCCGTGGCCCGGCAATTGACCGCTGATGCCGGCCGCGCGGCCCAGCATGCGGCGATTGACGTAAGCCGCCAACGCCAGCAGGAAGGACGGGTCTTCATGCGGCACGTCCTCGGCATGGAAACCCTTGGCGTAGTTCTCGGCGATAAAGCCGGTGTTGAAATCGCCCGAAACGAATTTGGGGTGCGCCAGCAAGGCTGCCTGGAAGGGAATGTTGCTGGAAATGCCGCGGATCACAAAACCATTGAGCGCCTCGCGCATCTTGGCGATGGCATCCTTGCGGTCCTTGCCGTGCACGATGAGCTTGGCGATCATCGAGTCGTAAAACATCGGAATCTCACCGCCGTCCTGCACGCCGGTGTCGACACGCACGCCCTGCAGTTGCGAAGTGTCGGCCGCGAACATGGTTTCCTTGGGCGGCTGGAACCGCACCAGCCGGCCGGTGGACGGCAAAAAGCTGCGGAACGGGTCTTCGGCATTGATGCGGCACTCGATGGCCCAGCCATTGCGCTGCACGTCTTTCTGCGCGATCGGCAGCTTCTCGCCGGCAGCCACGCGGATCATCAGCTCCACCAGATCCAGCCCGGTGATGCACTCCGTCACCGGATGCTCCACCTGCAGCCGGGTGTTCATTTCAAGGAAATAAAAATTCTGGTCCTTGCCGACCACAAACTCCACCGTGCCGGCGCTCTGGTACTTCACGGCTTTGGCCAGCGCCACCGCCTGCTCACCCATGGCCCTGCGTGTCGCGTCGCTGATAAAGGGCGACGGCGCCTCTTCAATCACCTTCTGGTGACGCCGCTGGATGGAGCATTCGCGCTCATTGAGGTAGACCACATTGCCGTGGCTGTCGCCCAGCAGCTGGATTTCAATGTGACGCGGCTCCTCGACAAACTTCTCGATAAAAACGCGGTCGTCGCCAAAGCTGTTGCGCGCCTCGTTGCGGCAGGAAGTAAAACCTTCCAGGGCCTCCTTGTCGTTGAAGGCCACGCGCAAACCCTTGCCGCCGCCGCCCGCGCTGGCCTTGATCATCACCGGGTAGCCAATCCCCTTGGCGATCTCCACGGCCTTCTCGGCGCTGTCAATTGCGTCGTTCACGCCCGGGATGCAGTTGACGCCCGCCGCGCCGGCCAGCTTTTTGGACTCGATCTTGTCGCCCATGGCGGCAATCGAATAGTGCTTGGGGCCTATGAAGACAATGCCCTCTTCTTCTACCCGCTTGGCAAAACCCGCGTTTTCGCTCAGGAAGCCGTAGCCAGGATGCACCGCCTGCGCGCCCGTCTGCTTGCAGGCCGCGATGATCTTGTCGGCCTGCAAATAGCTGTCGCGGCTGGGCGCCGGCCCTATGTTGACGGCTTCATCGGCAAGCTCGACATGGCGCGCGTCCTTGTCGGCATCGGAGTACACAGCGACGGTCTGGATGCCCATCTTGCGGGCGGTGAAGATGACGCGGCAGGCGATTTCGCCGCGGTTGGCGATCAGGATTTTTTTGAACATAACTTTGCCTTCATTCGGGAACACAAGACCGGAGAGCCTTCATCAGCGCCCCATCTTCATTACTGGGATATATCCGGATGACCCAGTAATCTCTATCGCTTAATGCCATGATGCCTTTCTCCTTTGTGAGAAGAAGCAACGAACTTCCACCATCAATCGAAAAAAGCTTGTGCTCCTGCGCATTGGCAAGCAGCGAGTGTATGAACTCCGACTCAGTACCAGTCTTCGTTATGGGTTCACTCGAAACTAGTTTTTCTATTTCAGATCCCGCATCAGCGGAATATGGAACGGACAGAATCAGACTTGACAGTCGTCCGGCGACGGGGCTGGACGTTGCCGTAGCAATAGCTGCATAGTTTTTGGACCCCACCAAACACATTTGACTGTAGTTTGCAAATAACAAACGAACTTCGCGCACGCAGGTATTTGACGAAAACGCCATCGTCTTGCTGGGTAAAAAACTCTCAATTCGAGCTTTCAACTCATCAAAAGATTGGTTTAAGGAAAGCGGAAAACATGAGTCCATCACGTCAGCGCGACTCACACCGTCAAAGGACAATCCGCAAACAATTACCGCAAGCTGTCCAAGTTGCCGGAGCTTCATAGCGGAATATTCCCGTGCTTGCGCCACGGGTTCTCAATTTTTTTGTCTCGCAGCATCACCAGCGAGCGGCAGATGCGCTTGCGCGTTTCATGCGGCAGGATCACGTCGTCGATAAAACCACGTGCGCCGGCCACAAAGGGGTTGGCGAAGCGCGCCTTGTATTCGGCTTCCTTGGCCGCCAGCTTGGCCGGGTCCCCCTTGTCTTCGCGGAAGATGATTTCCACCGCGCCCTTGGCGCCCATCACGGCGATCTCGGCGTTGGGCCAGGCAAAGTTGACGTCGCCGCGCAAATGTTTGGAGGCCATCACGTCGTAGGCGCCGCCGTAGGCCTTGCGTGTGATCACGGTGATCTTGGGCACGGTGCATTCGGCGTACGCGTACAGCAGCTTGGCGCCGTGCTTGATGATGCCGCCGTATTCCTGGCTGGTGCCGGGCATGAAGCCGGGCACGTCGACAAAGGTGATCACCGGGATGTTGAAGGCGTCGCAAAAGCGCACAAAGCGCGCAGCCTTGATGGAGCTCTTGATGTCCAGGCAACCGGCCAGCACCAACGGCTGGTTGGCGACGATGCCCACCGTCTGCCCTTCCATGCGGGCAAAGCCGATGATGATGTTTTTCGCGTATTCGGGCTGTATCTCGAAGAAGTCGCCGTCGTCCACCGTCTTGACGATGAGCTCCTTCATGTCGTACGGCTTGTTCGGGTTCTCGGGCACCAGCGTGTCCAGGCTCAGGTCCATGCGCGTGGCCGGGTCGGCGCTGGGGCGCACCGGCGCTTTTTCGCGGTTGTTGAGCGGCAGGTAGTTGTAGAGGCGGCGCAGCATAAGCAAGGCCTCCACGTCGTTCTCGAACGCCAGGTCGGCCACGCCGCTGCGTGTGGTGTGCGTCGTGGCGCCACCCAGTTCCTCGGCCGTGACTTCCTCATGCGTTACGGTCTTGACCACCTCGGGGCCCGTGACAAACATATAAGAGCTGTCCTTGACCATGAAGATGAAGTCGGTCATCGCCGGTGAGTACACCGCGCCGCCGGCGCTGGGGCCCATGATCATGCTGATCTGCGGAATCACGCCGCTGGCCATCACGTTGCGCTGGAACACATCGGCATAACCGCCCAGCGAGGCCACGCCCTCCTGGATGCGGGCGCCGCCCGAATCGTTAAGGCCTATGACGGGCGCGCCCACCTTCATGGCCTGGTCCATCACCTTGCAGATTTTCTCGGCATGGGCCTCGCTCAAGGCGCCGCCGAACACCGTGAAATCCTGGCTGAAGACAAACACCAGGCGGCCGTTGATCATGCCGTAGCCGGTGACCACACCGTCGCCGGGGATTTTGTTGTCCTGCATGCCGAAGTCGGTGCAGCGGTGCTCGACAAACATGTCCCACTCTTCAAATGTGCCCTCGTCCAGCAGCAACTCCAGCCGCTCCCGCGCCGTGAGCTTGCCTTTGCCGTGTTGCGCGTCTATGCGCTTCTGGCCGCCGCCCAGGCGTGCTGCGGCGCGTTTCTTTTCGAGTTGTTCAAGGATTTCTTGCATGGTGTGTTCCGCTATTTTTGGACGGTGAAAATCTACTTGCCAGAATCAAACAGAAGGCGCGCGGCGGCCTGGCTCATGCGGCGTGAGTCATGCCCTACTCCAGGCACAGTGACCCGCTCCCATGCTAGGGGCGTGCCCAGCTTTTGCGCCTGCATCTGTGCCTGCGTAAAGAAATTGGTACCACGCTCGAACCGGTTCACGCCCTGCGCCGTGGCCTGTCTGGCCTTGGGCAGGTTGGCTGCGTCGGTCTGGATGTCGGCCTCGCCGAGCAGCACGATCAGCTTGCGCGCAAAAACCTGTTTGAGCTTGTCGGGGCTGACAATGCTCTCGTCCAGAGCGTAAGGAAACTTGTCGTCCATCAGGCCTGGATAGCGGGGCATGGTGTAGCTGCCGGCATTGGCCGCCACCGCGACGGAAACGCGCGGCGCCTCCGTCAGCAGCATGAAGCGGTGCACAAACTGCCCGCCCGCCGAATGGCCGAACAGCAGGTAGTCGTTGGCCGACAGCCCCTCATCGGCGCGGACAAAATCAAACAGGTGCTCGATGATCTGGAAGGACCACTGGCTGCGGTCGCGGCTTTCAATGCCGCCCATGTTGAACAGCCGCGAGGAAAACCGCGCTTCGTCAAATTCCGGGGCCAGCACGATGAGCTTGTTTTTCTCGGCAAAAGGCAGCCAGTTGTCGCGCATGCGCGAGCCCTGTCGCTCGGCACCGTGGATCACCATCATGACCCTGGCATCGGGCCCGGCGCTGCGCGCCTTGTAGTAATACACGGTGACGGGCTTGTCCGCAAAAAAACCTTTGTCGGTGAAGACAAAGCTGCCCGGTTCGCCGGCTGCCAGGCCGCCGGCCCAGGCGATGCAGGCCTGCAGGAGCAGCGCGCAAAGAACGATTGTCTTTTTCATGGGTTCCCTCCTTTGGCAGCCACGGCCAGCAAGCTGCGTGCGGCGGTAGAGGCCGCGACTTCGCCGCGCGCCACTTCGGCGATGAGGCCGGGAAGGCGCTCGCGCACCTGCGGGTCCTGGCGGAAGGCCTGCTTAAGGCCCGCATCTATACGCTCCCACATCCAGGCCAGCGACTGCTGCCTGCGCCGCTCGGCGAACTGGCCGTTGGCGGCCTGCAAGTCCTTGAACCGCGTCACCGCTTTCCAGAACACGTCCACACCCTTGTTGTGCAGCGCGCTGAGCTGGATGACTTGCGGGTGCCAGCTTTTGTCGAAATTGGCGGCCTGTTCGCTGCTCATGGCGTTGTTGACCAGGCCGAACAGGCGCATGGCCGAGGTGATCTGGGCTTCGGCCCGCATGGCCGCGTCGGCGTCGATGTCGGCCTTGTTGATGATGACCAGGTCGGCCAGCTCCATCACGCCCTTTTTGATGGCCTGCAGGTCGTCGCCGGCATTAGGCAGCTGCATCAGCACAAACATGTCGGTCATGTTGGCCACAGCGGTTTCGCTCTGGCCCACGCCCACGGTCTCCACAATCACCACGTCGTAACCGGCGGCTTCGCAGACCAGCATGGCTTCGCGCGTTTTTTCGGCCACACCGCCCAGGTTGCCGCTGGAGGGGCTGGGCCGTATATAGGCGCGCTCATGCACCGAGAGCTTTTCCATGCGGGTCTTGTCTCCCAGAATGGAGCCACCCGAGACGGAGGAAGAAGGATCGACGGTGAGTACCGCGACGCGATGGCCCTGCGCAATCAGGTACAGGCCCAGCACCTCGATAAAGGTGGACTTGCCGACGCCGGGCACGCCGCTGATGCCCAGGCGCATGGCTTTGCCGGTGTGCGGCAGCAAGGCCGTGAGCAGTTCGTCACCCTGGGCGCGGTGGTCGGCACGCGTGGACTCCAGCAGCGTGATGGCCTTGGCGATCGCACGGCGCCTGGCCATGGCGTCCGGGCCCAGGATGGGCTGGAGGAAGTCAGGCGCAGCCATCACGCCACGTGCTCCGCCGCGGACCATTCATAGTGCAGGTCCACGCCTTCTTCGCCTTGCAGCACAAAACCGTGGCGCAGGTAGAAGCGGTTGGCATCGCTTTCCTTGAGCGCGGTCAGCCTCACGGCCAGGCCGCGTTCGCGCGCCTGGGCCAGCACCTGGCGCAGCACCCAGGAGCCTATGCCCTGGCCGCTGGCGCTGCTGCGCAGATAAAGGTGGTCAAGCCGCAGGGCCATTTCACCTTCAGCGCCTTCGGGCTTGAGCGTGAAGAACCCCACGCGCTCGCCGTCCAGCAGGATGTGCTGCATATAAGCCGGAAAGAAGCCTGCCGTCAGTCGCTCGCGCGAGCGTGCGAGATCAAAGCGGCCCACGCGCTCCAGGCTGGGCCGCATCGCGTCTATGCGCAAGGCCAGCATGTCCTCGAAGTCGCCGGCCACTACCGGCCGCAGGGACAGGCGCAAACTGATGTCCGTCACCGCACACTCACTTCGCAACAGCAGCGCGTATCTGTTCCAGCACATCCTTGGCGCTGGCCGACATCGATACAGCTTAATTCCGGCTGCGTGACGACCTTGGCGATCGCGCGGCGCTGCGCAGCGACCCCACACAGCCCCAAAACACCATCATGAAAATCAACAATCGGCGACATCACAAACTTGGCCACCGTGCCAGTTTTTCCAGCAGCACATCGGAGCCAAAAAGCAAAACGCCAATGAACCCGAAAAGCAGAAAAAGTATGAGAAGTGCTCCAAAAGTCTCGCCTGCGATCAGCATGATGATTCCTGGGGGAAACACAAGAATAAAAAGTAAGCCAGCACAGACCCATCGTCCAACAGGATCCTTTCTTTGAGAGTCAGGCATTAACGGCTTTCCGTATTTGTTCCAGCACATCCTTGGCGCTGGCCGGAATCGGCGTGCCAGGGCCGTAGATGCCCTTCACGCCGGCTTCGTAAAGCATGTCGTAATCCTGGCGCGGGATCACACCGCCCACAAACACGATGATGTCGTCGGCGCCCTGCTTCTTGAGCTCGGCGATGATGGCAGGCACCAGCGTCTTGTGGCCCGCGGCCAAGGTGGAGACCCCCACCGCGTGCACGTCGTTTTCAATCGCCTGGCGGGCGCACTCCTCGGGCGTCTGGAACAGCGGCCCCATGTCCACGTCAAAGCCCAGGTCGGCAAAGGCCGTGGCCACCACCTTGGCGCCGCGGTCGTGGCCGTCCTGGCCGAGCTTGGAGATCATCACGCGCGGGCGGCGGCCCTGCTCTTCGGCAAAGGCATTGATTTCGGTCTTGAGGGTTTCCCAGCCTTCGGCCGAGTCATAAGCGGCAGCGTACACACCGGTCACCTTTTGTGTATCGGCGCGGTGGCGCCCGTAGACTTTCTCGAGGGCATCGCTGACCTCCCCCACCGTGGCGCGCAGGCGCACGGCCTTGATGCTGAGATCCAGCAGGTTGCCGTTGTTATTTTCGGCGGCTGCCGTCAAGGCGTCCAGCGCGGCCCGCACCGCCGCATTGTCGCGGCTGGCCCGTATGGCCTTGAGGCGCTTGATCTGGCCTTCGCGCACGGCCACGTTGTCGATGTCGCGCGCCTCGATCGCGTCTTCGGTCTTGAGCTTGTATTTGTTGACGCCGACGATGACGTCCTTGCCGCTGTCGATGCGTGCCTGTTTTTCAGCCGCGGCCGCCTCGATCTTGAGCTTGGCCCAGCCGCTGTCCACGGCCTTGGTCATGCCGCCCATGGCCTCGACTTCCTCGATGATGGCCCAGGCGGCGTCGGCCATGTCCTGGGTCAGCTTTTCCATCATGTAGCTGCCGGCCCAAGGGTCAACGACATGCGGAATGTGGGTTTCTTCCTGGATGATGAGCTGGGTATTGCGGGCGATGCGCGCGCTGAACTCGGTGGGCAAGGCAATCGCCTCGTCGAAGGAATTGGTGTGCAGGCTTTGCGTGCCGCCAAAGACCGCGGCCATGGCTTCGATGGTGGTGCGCACCACGTTGTTGTAAGGGTCCTGCTCGGTCAGGCTCCAGCCCGAAGTCTGGCAATGCGTGCGCAGCATCAGGCTTTTCGGGCTCTTGGCATTAAAGCCCTTCATGATGCGGCACCACAGCAGGCGCGCGGCGCGCATCTTGGCGACTTCAAGGTAGAAGTTCATGCCTATGGCCCAGAAGAAGCTCAGGCGCCCGGCGAATTCGTCCACGTCCAGGCCCTTGCCCAGCGCGGTTTTTACATACTCTTTCCCGTCAGCCAGGGTGAAGGCCAGCTCCAGCGCCTGGTTGGCGCCGGCCTCCTGCATGTGGTAGCCCGAGATGGAGATCGAATTGAACTTGGGCATGTTCTGCGCCGTGTATTCGATGATGTCGCCGATGATGCGTATGCTGGGCTGGGGCGGAAAGATATAGGTGTTGCGGACCATGAACTCCTTGAGAATGTCGTTCTGTATGGTTCCGCTCAATTTGTCCTGGGCGACGCCCTGCTCTTCGGCCGCCACCACATAACCCGCCAACACCGGCAGCACCGCGCCGTTCATGGTCATGGAGACGCTGACCTTGTCCAGCGGGATCTGGTCGAACAGTATCTTCATGTCCTCGACCGAATCGATGGCCACGCCGGCCTTGCCCACGTCGCCGGTCACACGCGGATGGTCGCTGTCATAGCCGCGGTGCGTGGCCAGGTCAAACGCCACCGACACGCCCTGCCCGCCGGCGGCCAGCGCCTTGCGGTAGAAAGCGTTCGACTCTTCGGCGGTGGAAAAACCGGCGTACTGGCGAATCGTCCACGGCCGCACCGCATACATGGTGGCCTGCGGCCCGCGAATGAAGGGCTCAAAGCCCGGCAGCGTGTTGGTGTGGGGAAGGTCCTTGATGTCCTCAGCGGTGTACAGCGGCTTGACGCTGATGCCGTCCGGCGTTTGCCAGTTGAGCGCGCCCAGATCGCCGCCGGGCGCCGACTTGGCGGCTGCCTTGGCCCAGGCCTCCAGGCTGGCGGCGGGAAATTCAGGTTCGGAATGAGGCTTGGACATGGGATGTTGTTACCGTACAGGGCTTCCGGCCATGGGCTGCGATGCAAGCAGCATAGGCTCAAGCCGAGGTGAATACATGAATCGGGGGCAAGTTTACATCATTTATAATTATTGATGCAAAATTCAGTTTCAGTTAAGATACCGCCAGCGCTGACAGGAAGCAGCGCCCGCTGAAGCCTCCTGCCCCACCCAAAAACACCCTATGTCCATGGCCGCCGTGTCCCTGACTCCCCGAGCGCTTTATGAAGAAGTCGCCGAGCTCCTGCGCCAGCGCATCTTCAACCGCGAGCTGGCGCCGGGCAGCTGGATAGACGAGCTCAAGCTGGCCGAGGAATACGGCATCAGCCGCACGCCGCTGCGCGAGGCCCTGAAAGTGCTGGCCACCGAGGGCCTGGTCACCATGAAGGTGCGGCGCGGCGCTTACGTGACCGAGGTCTCCGAACGCGATCTGGCCGACGTGTACCACCTGCTCGCCCTGCTCGAAAGCGACGCGGCGGGCGTGGTGGCGACCCAGGCGACGGCGCCCCAACTCAAGGAACTGCAAGGCCTGCACGAGGAGCTTGAAAAAGCCGCCGGCAACCGCGAGCGCTTTTTCGAGATCAACGAGGCCTTTCACATGCGCCTGCTGGAAATCGCCAACAACCGCTGGCGCGACCAGATGGTGGCCGACCTGCGCAAGGTGATGAAGCTCAACCGCCACAACTCGCTGCTCAAGAGCGGCCGCATTGAGGAATCATTGGCCGAGCACCGCGCCATCATGCAGGCGCTGGCCGCGCGCGACGCCGAGGGCACGGCGCAGCGCATGCGCGAGCATTTCAAAAACGGGCTGGAAGCGGCGGGCTGAAGTCCGGCGCCAGCGGGATCTCAAGCGGGCGGCAACGCCTCCCAGTGCTGCACCACCTTGCCGTGCTTGTCCACGCTTTCAAGCAAAACGCTGAAACCCCAGAGCCGGGCGACGTGCTTGATGACCTCCTGCACATCGTCGGTGAGCGTGCGGTCGTTGTGGCGGCTGTGGCGCAGGGTCAATGAGCGGTTCCCGCGTACGTCGACGTCCCAGACCTGGATGTTGGGCTCGCGGTGGTTCAGGTCGTTCTGGCGCGACAGCGCTTCGCGCACATGCCGGTAACCGTCGGCGTCATGGATGGCCGCCACTTCGAGCTCGGACTTGTTGGCATCATCCACCACCGAGAAAAGGCGGAACTCGCGTATCAGATGCGGCGACAGGTATTGCCCGATAAAACTCTCGTCGCGGAAATGCCGCATGGCATAGTCCAGCGTCTCCCGCCAGTCTGAGCCCGCCACGTCGGGTAGCCATAGCCTGTCCTCATCCGTCGGGGATTCGCAGATACGCTTGAGGTCGCTGAACATCGCAAAACCCAGCGCATAGGGATTCACGCCGCTGTAGGCCGGGTGCGTCACCGGCGGCTGGTAAACGACATTGGTATGCGACCGAAGGCATTCGATCATGAAGCCATCGGTCAGCAAGCCGTCGTCGTAAAGCTTGTTAAGCAGCGTGTAATGCCAGAACGTGGCCCAGCCTTCATTCATGATCTGGGTCTGGCGCTGCGGGTAAAAATACTGGCCGATCTTGCGCACGATGCGGATCACCTCGCGTTGCCAGGGCTCCAGCAGCGGCGCATTTTTTTCGATGAAGTACAGGATGTTTTCCTGCGGCTCCGGCGGGAAGCGCCGGTTGGGTTTTTCGGCCGGCTTGTCGGCTGACTTGGGCACCGTGCGCCAAAGATCATTGAGCTGCTGCTGCAAATAGGCTTCACGGTCCTTGCGGCGCACCTCTTCCTCCGCGAGCGACAGCTTTTGCGAGCGCTGGTAGCGGTCCACGCCGTGGCTCATCAGCGCGTGGCAGGAGTCCAGCAATTGCTCGACCGGCTCCCAGCCGTGGCGCTCCTCGCACTCGGTGATGTAGGCCCGCGCATACACCAGGTAGTCGATGATGGCGGCGGCATCGGTCCACATCTGGAACAGGTAGTTGCCCTTGAAGAAGGAGTTGTGTCCGTAGCAGGCATGGGCCATCACCAGCGCCTGCATGGGCATGGTGTTTTCTTCCATCAGGTAGGCGATGCAGGGATTGGAGTTGATCACGATTTCGTAGGCCAGCCCCATCTGCCCGCGGCGGTAATTTTTCTCCGTCGAAATGAACTCCTTGCCGAAGGACCAGTGCCGGTAGTTCACCGGCATGCCCACCGACGCATAGGCGTCAATCATCTGCTCGGCGGTGATGACTTCGAGTTGCACCGGGTAGGTGTCCAGGCCGAAGGACTTCGCCGTTCGCGCAATCTCGCCGTGGTAAAGCTCGATCAATTCGAAGGACCAGTCGGAGGGGCTGGGCAGGCAGGCGCGCCGCCGCCCCACACCCTGCACGCCAGGCGCCGCCACTTCGGCAGGTTTTCTCGCGGTTTTTGTCATGGCTTGACGCCTTTTTTGAACAGCTCCCTGAACACCGGGAAAATCTCGTCCGCGGCGCCAACCTTGCGCATCGCAAAGTTTCGGTTGTCTTCCTGCACCCGGGTGTACTCCTCCCAGAGGTTCTGGTCTTCTTCGCCGACCTGGACATAAGCGAAATACCGCGATACCGGCAGCAGCTTGCCGACCAGCAGCTCACGGCATCGGGCCGAATCCTGGTGCCAGTTGTCGCCGTCGGAAGCCTGGGCGCCATAGATGTTCCAGTCGCTCGGGGGGTAACGCTCCTGGATGATCTGGTGCATCAGGGCCAGCGCGCTGGAAACCACGGTGCCGCCGGTCTCGGTGGACTGGAAGAACTCTTCTTCAGACACCTCGGTTGCCTGCGTATGGTGGCGAATAAAGACGACATCGGTCTTTTCATAGTGCTTCCTGAGGAAGAGGTACAGCAGGATGAAAAACCGCTTCGCAATGTCCTTGCGTGTTTCGTCCATGGAACCCGAGACATCCATCAGGCAAAACATCACTGCCTTGGCGCTGGGCTGCGGCACCCTGACCCGGTTGCGGTAGCGCAGGTCAAACGGGTCGAAGAAGGGAATCGTCTTGAGCCGCCGGCGCAGCGTGTCGATCTGCGTTTTCAGCGCCAGAATTTCGCTGGGCGACCCGGGCACCTCGCGCAGGGCCAACGCCAGCTGTGCCTCCAGCTCATGCAATTGCCGCCGTGACTCACCGCCAATGGCGATGCGCCGGCTCAGCGCGACCCGCAGGGAACGCACCACGTGCAGGTTGGTCGGCGTTCCATCGGAAATAAAACCCGCACGGCGCGACTTCCATTCCGGCGCATCGGGCAAAAGCTGGGTGCGAATCAGGTCGGGCAGTGCAAGGTCATCAAAGAAATACTGCATGAACTCTTCGCGCGTGATGCGAAAGACAAAGTCGTCCTCGCCCACGCCATCGGGGCTGGCCTCGCCGCTGCCGCCGCCCTGCCCACCGCCCTTGGGCTTGGCGATCCTGTCGCCGCGCACGTACTCGCGGTTGCCGGGATGCACGCTCTCGCGCGTGCCGCCGGTATGCCCGAACACCGGCTGGTAAACATCGCGCCGCGGCAAGGTGACGTCCTCACCCTGCTCGATGTCGTGGATGCTGCGGCCCGCGATAGCGCGGCGCACGGTATCCCGTATCTGCTCGCGAAAGCGGCGCAGGAAACGCTCGCGGTTGCCGATCGACTTGTTCTTTCCCGCCAACCGCCTGTCAATGACTTGCTGGAGCACAGTGATCTCCGGTCACAACATACACACGACACATTGCACATGGCACGCGCGGCGGCGCGCCGCGGCCTCAGGAACTCTTTCGTACCCGCAAGTACCAGTCGCACAGCAGGCGGACCTGCCGCGTGGTGTAACCCTTGGCGACCATGCGGTTGACGAAGTCCTCGTGCTTTTGCTGCTCGTCCGCGCTGGCCTTGGCATTGAAGGAGATCACCGGCAACAGGTCCTCGGTGTTGGAGAACATTTTTTTCTCGATCACGGTCCGCAGCTTTTCATAGCTGGTCCACAAGGGGTTCTTGCCGGCGTTGTTGGCCCGCGCGCGCAGCACAAAATTGACAATCTCGTTGCGGAAGTCTTTCGGATTGCTGATGCCGGCCGGCTTCTCGATTTTTTCGAGTTCGGCATTGAGCGCCGAGCGGTCGAAAATTTCCCCGGTATCGGTATCGCGGTACTCCTGGTCCTGGATCCAGAAGTCGGCATAGGTCACGTAGCGGTCGAAAATGTTCTGGCCGTATTCCGAATAGGACTCCAGGTAGGCCGTCTGGATTTCCTTGCCGATGAACTCGGCATAACGCATGGCCAGCACTTCCTTGATATAGGCCAGGTACTTCTGCTCGGTCTCCGGAGGGAACTGCTCGCGCTCAATTTGCTGCTCCAGAACATACATCAGGTGCACCGGGTTGGCCGCGATTTCGGTGGAGTCGAAGTTGAACACCTTGGACAGGATCTTGAACGCAAAACGCGTCGAGATCCCATTCATGCCCTCATCGACGCCCGCATAGTCGCGGTACTCCTGGTAGCTCTTGGCTTTCGGGTCGGTGTCCTTGAGATTTTCGCCGTCGTACACCTGCAGCTTGCTGAAAATGCTGGAGCTTTCGGGCTCTTTCAGCCGCGTCAGCACGGCAAACTGCGCCATCATCTTCAAGGTGCCGGGCGCGCAAACCGCTTCGTGCAGCGAAGAGTTGTGGATCAGCTTTTCATAGATCTTCACCTCTTCCGAAACACGCAGGCAATACGGAATCTTGACGATGTAGATCCGGTCCAGGAAGGCCTCGTTGTTCCGGTTGTTCTTGAACGCCTTCCATTCGCTTTCGTTGGAGTGCGCCATCACGATGCCGTCGAAGGGAATCGCGCCAAAGCCTTCGGTGCCCTTGAAGTTGCCTTCCTGGGTGGCGGTCAGCAGGGGGTGCAGCACCTTGATGGGCGCCTTGAACATCTCGACGAACTCCAGCAAGCCCTGGTTGGCCAGGCACAGGCCGCCGGAATAGCTGTAGGCATCCGGGTCGTCCTGCGCGTAGGTTTCCAGTTTGCGGATGTCGATCTTGCCGACCAGTGAGGAGATGTCCTGATTGTTTTCGTCGCCGGGCTCGGTCTTGGAAATCGCGCATTGCTTCAGAATCGAAGGGAAGCGCTTCACCACGCGAAAACGCCGGATGTCGCCGCCGTACTCTTCAAGCCGTTTGACAGCCCACGGCGACATCACCCGCTGCAGGTAGCGCGGCGCAATGCCGTACTGCGATTCGAGCAAGGGCGCGTCTTCGGCGTTGTTGAACAGGCTGAGCGGCGACTCATTGACCGGCGAGCCCTTCAAAGAATAAAACGGCACCTGCTCCATCAGCTGTTTCAGCCGTTCGGCGATGGATGATTTGCCGCCGCCCACCGGCCCCAGCAGATAGAGGATTTGTTTTTTCTCTTCCAGGCCCTGCGCGGCATGGCGGAAGTAGGAAACCACCTGTTCGATGGGATCCTCCAGGCCGTAAAAGTCGCGAAAGGCCGGGTAGATCTTGATGACCTTGTTGCCGAACAGGCGCGACAGGCGCTGCTCATGCCGCGTGTCGAGCAGCTCCGGCTCGCCGATGGCGGCGAGCATGCGTTCAGCCGCGGTGGCGTAAACAAGACGATCGCGTTTGCAGGCATCGAGGTAGTCCTCGATGGACAGTTCCTCTTCTCGCGTCTGTTCATAACGCGTCAGAAAATTACGGACGACATCCATAAATCCTCCTTTGCGCGCGAGACCCGAAGAACCCCGACTCGTGATGGAAATCTGCTCCAGATTCCGCGCTGTGCATCGAACTGTTGCTTCACACCAAGTGACTGATAGATCGCCGCCACAAGGGAAAGTTCCAACGAACATTCGACTTCATTATTTTCCAAATGCGCGAATAGGTACAGCGTATTTTTTAACGAATGCGAAAGATGTGTTCGTCCTTTGCACATGCAGGAAGCAGCGCGTTCCCGTCAGCCCCACCGTTGAACTTGCTATTTTTTCAATAGCGTGGTGCCTAACTATTCAAGCAGCTCAGGAGGTTTTTCCGAACAACGCAGCGCTTTCGCTGCGGTTCATCTGGAGGGCCGGCCGCCTTCAAAAGACAAAACTCATGCACACGCGTTGCACGAGCAGACAGCAGGCCGCAAGCTGAAATCGCCAACGCGTGTCGGGAATTTCAAGCGCCTTCTGTCAGTATCGGCCTTGAATGTTTTTTCGTCAGCCCTTTGCCGGCGCCCGTTACAAAAAAGACGCCAGGCAGTATCAATGCAGCACCCACAGCGTGGTGCCAACCCAACGGCTCGCCCAGCACACCCCACGCAGCAAGCCCTGCGTAAAGCGGCCCCAGGTAAAGCGACACCGCCACACGGCTGGCGCCCAGGATTTTTTGCGCCCAGCCGTAAATCCAGTAGGCGCCCAGCCCCGGCACTATCGCGGCCACCACGATCAACACCAACCCGTAGCCGCTCAGCGGCAGGGCATCGGCTCGTGACATTTCCCACAAAGTGAAGGGCAGCAGCACCAGAGTGCCACCCACACAGATGGCTGCCAGACGGGCCGTGGCACCCAGCGGGCTGGGCCACTGCTTTTGCAGCAAGGCGTAAGCCGCCCACGACACCGTAGCGGCCACGATCCACAAGTCTCCGGCGGAGAACTGCACGCCGGCCAGCGCGGTCCACTGGCCTTTGACCACCACGTGCACCACGCCCAGGATGGCCAGCAAGACGCCCAGGCCCTGGCGCAAGGCCAGGCGCTCGCCCAGCCAGATCACCGCGCCCAGGCCGATGAGCACCGGTGAAGCGGAATAGATGAGCGCGATGTTCATCGCGCCGGTGGAACGCGCGCCCTGGTAGACCCAGGCGCCACAGATCATCATGCCCAGGGTGCCCAGCACGATGTACTGCCACCACGCCCTGGCTATATGGCCGCGCTCGCGCCACAGCTCGGATCGGGTCAGCATCAGCAGCAAGAGTGCCGCCAGGCCCCAGCGGCCGAAAGCCAGCAGATAGGGACCGATCACGCCGGGCGCCTTGCGCGCCACGATGTAGTTGACCGTCCAGAGCGCAGGCACCAGCCAGAGCAAGGCCAGCGCGCGGCGCGCCTGTTTCTGCGCGGAATCAGGCATCGGCCATGGCGCTGGTGTCGGCAAGCGACGATGGGGACGAGGCCGGCATTTCATGCGCAAGCGCCATCACGGCATGCGGCGGCATGTCGCGCAGGCGATGGTCGCTCCAGACCTGGCGCCAGCGGCGCGCACCGGGCAGCCCATTGCGCAAACCCAGCATGTGGCGCGCAATGGCGCTTTTGGGCGTGCCGTGCTCGGCTGCCTCGCGGACCATGTAATCGCACATCTGGGCTTCGACGGTCTCACGGGTGGGCAGGGACTCGGCAGCGCCGAAGAAGGCGGCGTCCCAGGACGCCAGCCACCAGGGGTTGTGATAAGCCTCGCGGCCGATCATTACGCCGTCGAGCGCGGCCAGGTGCCCGGCCACCTCTTCCTGCGTGTTGATGCCGCCGTTGATGCAGATCACCAGTTGCGGGAACTCACGCTTGAGGCGATGCACAAGCTCATACCGCAGCGGCGGCACCTCGCGGTTTTCCTTGGGCGAAAGGCCCTTGAGCCAGGCGTTGCGCGCATGCACGATAAAAACCTTGCAGCCGGCCTCGCTGACCGTGCCCACAAAGTCGCGCACGAATTCGTAGCTTTCAGCCTTGTCGATGCCTATACGGTGCTTCACCGTGACCGGCACGTCGACCACGTCGACCATGGCTTTCACACAATCGGCCACCAGTTGCGGCTCGGCCATCAGGCAGGCGCCAAAAGCACCGCGCTGCACGCGTTCACTCGGGCAGCCGCAGTTAAGGTTGATTTCGTCATAACCCCATTGCTCGCCCAGCCTGGCGCACTGCGCCAGGTCGGCCGGCTCGCTGCCGCCAAGTTGCAAGGCCACGGGATGTTCTTCCGCATTGAAGCGCAGGTGGCGCTCCACGTCGCCGTGGATCAACGCACCCGTGGTCACCATCTCGGTGTAAAGCAAGGCATGGCGCGACAGCAACCGGTGAAAATGCCGGCAATGCCTGTCGGTCCAATCCATCATGGGGGCGACACTCAGCCGCCAGGGAGAGCTGGACGCGGAAAACGCGGAAACGCCGGCGGAGCGCTCAGGGGTAAACGGGGCAGACATGCCCCTATTTTCCCAGAAAGCACCCTGCCGGCGGTGGCGCGGGGTCTTGCGCCCGGGTAGCGTCAGACCTCAGCGGTCTTGAACTCTTCCATCAGCGCCAGTTTCCGCTGGCTGAGCTCTTCGGCCATGGCCACCAGATCTATGTCCGTCTTGCGGGCCTTGGGGAACATTTCCTCGCGCTCTTCCTTGACGTGGTGGTCTATGTATTCGCCCAGCACGGTGACCCGGGCGTCATACAGGTCGTCTTCGGGGTCCATGCCCGAGATTTGCGCAATCAGGTCCTTGGCCGTGCTGTGCTCCACCTCGGCCTCGTCCAGCAAGGGATCGTCGCTGAGGGCTGCGCGAATTTGCGGATAGAAAATTTCCTCTTCGATCTGCATGTGCACCGTCAACTCCTGGCAGATCCGGTCGGCGAGTTCACGCTTTTCTTCGGCCGGTGCGTTGCCTTCGCTCAGCTTTTTGTAGGCGGTGAAAAGCTTTTTGACGGCGATGTGGTCGGCGTCGAGCAGGTCGACGGCGTCATTCTTTTTGGGGGGTGCTTTGCTCATGGGGTTCCTCTTTGGGTTGGTCGTCGTTGATCGGCTTTGCAAATGAAAGCGGCCGCAAGGCCAGCCGCTGGAATCAATTTAGGTTGGCCACAGAGCCCCCGGTGTGGGACGCACCGGGAGTGTCATGTAGGAAAACACGAAGCAGTCCCAACACTGTGGCGCCGACGCAAACCGGGGTGCCGCCAGCCTTGCAGGGCGGGTAACATGGACAGTCCATCCACAGCATCTGGCCACGCTTGAGGCGCAGAAACCCATGACGACCACCCTGCCGCGAACCCTGACGACACAGCTCCCTGCCCCGCGTACCCGCCGGCACCTGCGCCCGCTGGTCCTGCTGGCGCCGCTGGCCCTGCTGGCCGCCTGCAGCTCCGTTCCGCTGCCGCCTTGGACACCGCCTTCTGCCCAGCCTGCCGCCGCGCCGGCCGCGCAGCGCCCTTCATCGCCGGTGATCCCGCCCAGCACCGTCCAGGTGACGCCCGTACCGGCAGCGCCGGCCGTACGGCCTTCTTCGCCCACGGGCCAGGCCGAGGCGCCCGCCCCCTATAGCGCCGCGGTGGCCGCCCGTTTCCCCGCGCCCGCGGTGATCTACAACACACCTGGCCTGCAGGCCGGCCGCAGCGCCTTCACCACCCAGTCTGAAATCCAGGCCTGGCTGCGAGACCAGGCAAGCGCCGCCACGCGCACGCCGGGCGTGAGGGCCAGCGTGCTGACGATAGGCCGCTCACAACGCGGCGAAGCGCTGGAGGCGCTGGTCCTGACCCGCGCGGGCGGCACCGACCCGGCCGTCATGCAGGCCGCCGGCAAACCCACGGTGCTGCTGGTCGGCCAGCAGCACGGCGACGAGCCGGCCGGCAGCGAGGCGCTGCTGGTGATTGCGCGGGAACTCGCCCAGGGCTTGCTGCAACCCGCGCTGGAGCGCATCAATGTGGTGATCGTTCCACGCGCCAATCCCGACGGCGGTGCCATCGACCAGCGCGCCACCAGCGGCGGACTGGACATGAACCGGGACCACCTGCTGCTCAACACACCGGAAGCCCAGGCGCTGRCACGGCTGGAGCGAGACTACAAACCGACCGTGGTGGTCGATGCCCACGAATACACAGTGGTGGGCCGCTACCTGCAGAAATTCGGCGCGGTGCAGAAGTTCGACGCACTGTTCCAGTACGCGACCACCGCCAACCTGCCCGAGTTTTTGACCAAGGCGGCCGAAGAGTGGTACCGGCGCCCGTTATTGGCCGCGCTCAAAGGCCAGAATCTCAGCAGCGAGTGGTACTACACCACTTCCGGCGACCTCGCCGATAAAAAAATCTCCATGGGCGGCACTCAGCCCGACACCGGCCGCAATGTGAACGGCCTGAAAAACGCCGTCAGCCTGCTGATAGAAACCCGCGGCGTCGGCATAGGCCGGCTGCACATCCAGCGTCGCGTTCACACCCAGGTCACGGCGATTACCAGCGTGCTGGCCAGCACGGCCCAGCGCGCCAACGAGCTGCAGCAGCTGCGCCCCTATCTCGACAAGGAAGTCAGCGGCCAGGCCTGCAAGGAGCAGGCCGTCGTCGAAGCCGGCCCCACCGCCGCCCAGTACGAACTGCTGATGCTGGACCCGGTTACCGGTGCCGACAAGGCCGTCAGCGTGGACTGGGATTCCGCGCTGGCGCTGCGCACCCTCAAGGCACGGGCCCGGCCTTGCGGCTACTGGCTGTCGGCAGCGTCCACTGTGGCCGTCGACCGGCTGCGCCTGCACGGCGTGCAGGTCATGCGTGTTGCCGAGCAGGGCTCCATGCTGGGCGACAGCTACCGAGAAACCGCCAGCACCTCGGGTGAACGCCAGGACGTGCGAGGCGCCATTGCCGACGGCAACGCCATCATCAAGGTGCAGGTCAGCCTGGCACGCGGCGTGGTCGACGCGCCCCGCGGCAGCTACTATGTGCCGCTCAACCAGCCCCTGGCCAACCTGGTGATGGCGGCCCTGGAGCCCGACACCCAGAGCAGCTTCTTCGCCAACCAGATCCTGCAAGGGCTGCAAAGCACGGTTCGGGTAATGGCGGACCCCTCCATCAAGCTTGAAGAGCTGAACTAGCAACTGGCCCCATCGAGCCTCCCAAGGCGGGTTGGGGACCTGTCTTCGCCAGCAAGGGCCGCGGGACGGGCCTTGGCCTGTCCTGAGCCTGCCGAAGGGCCAGGCCGCAGGCGCAGCGCCCCCATTCGTCAGGAAAGGGGCATCGCGCCGCAGGCTCGAAGTGAAAAGCGTGGGGGCTCCTCCTATCTTGACGTTCACGTCTGACAGGAACAGGATGTGATGGCTGACCGGAAATTGACAATTTCCGCGCCTTAATGATTCGTTGTTGCAACGCAATGCATGAAAGGACTCGCCATGAAGCACTTTGAACTGACCAAAAAAATGCTCAGTATGGGCGGTGTGTTTTATCCCACCGGCTACGCCTTCATCATGTTCCCGGACGCGGAGGATGCCAGGCACGTGGCCGATGAGCTGGAGGTGAGCAGCGACGGCGTCATGCTGCTGACGCCCGAAGAGATCATCGGGGAAATCAGCCGCGCGGATGGCCACTCCGATGTTCGCTTGCCACGCGTCGGCACCGAAGGCGCCACGGTTCACAAATACGTGGATCTCGCGCGCGAGGGCCATCACGCCCTGATGATTCCCGTGCCGAACAAAGAAGCCACGGAGCGCACCATGGAGGTGGTGCGCAAGGTGCCGTTCTCCTACGCGCAGAAGTACCACAGCCTGGCCATTGAAGACCTGGAATAGCAGCGGCGAAATCGCGCCAGCCCGCCGCAGGCCCGGGGTTTGAGGCAAACTGCGCCTCATGCCCCAGCCCAGCCATGCCAATCTCACCCCCACAACCCGCGCCCGGCAGCTGATTGAACAGCTGCAGCTGCAAGCCCACCCCGAGGGCGGCTGGTACCGCGAGGTGTTCCGCTCGGCGGGCCAGGTCATGCCGCAGGACGGCAGGCCTGCGCGCAGCGCCCTGACCTCGATTTACTTTTTGCTCGAAGCCGCGCAGCACTCGCGCTGGCATCGCGTGCTGTCCGACGAGGTATGGGTACACCTGGAGGGCGCACCTCTGGATCTTTGGACCTGGGACGCGGCGGACAGCCGACTGCACGGTACGCTCCTGGGCCCCGTTGGCGGCGCCACCCTTCCCCAGCAGGCCATAGCGGCCGGCCTCTGGCAAGCAGCCAGGCCCCGGGTCGGCGACGCCGCCGCAGGCACAGGCTTCACACTGGTAGCTTGCATGGTGGGTCCGGGCTTTGACTTCACCGACTTCCAGATGATGGCGCCAGGCGGCAGCGAAGCCCGGCGCATTGCCGCCGACCACCCGCAGCTGGCTCATCTGATTTAAAACATTTCACAAGCACGAGAATTCCCATGATCGACCTGCACTACTGGCCCACACCCAACGGATGGAAGATCTCCATCATGCTGGAGGAATGCGGCCTGCCCTACCGCCTGCAACCCGTCAACATCGGCAAGGGCGAACAATTCACGCCGGAGTTCCTGGCCATCAGCCCCAACAACCGCATGCCCGCCATCGTCGACCATGCGCCCCCAGGGGGCGGTGCGCCCGTGCCGGTATTTGAGAGCGGCGCCATCCTGCTCTACCTGGCCGAAAAAAGCGGGCGCTTCCTGCCCACAGGACTGCGCGAGCGCTACCAGGTGACGCAATGGCTGATGTGGCAAATGGGCGGGCTGGGGCCCATGGCGGGGCAGAACGGCCACTTTCTTTTGTACGCGCCCGACAAAATCCCTTACGCGATAGACCGCTACGGCAAGGAGGTGGACCGGCTTTACGGCGTGCTCGACGCACAGCTGGACCGCACGGGCGCGTTTGTGGCCGGCGCCGATTACTCCATCGCCGACATGGCCATCTTCCCCTGGGTGCGCACGCACAAAGCCCAGCAAGTCGACCTGCAAAAATTCCCGCATGTGCAGCGCTGGTACGACGCCTTGTTTGAAAGGCCGGCCGTCAAACGCGGGCTGGACCTGGGCAAGGAGCTGCGCGCGCCAGCCCTGACGGAGGAAGCGCGCAAAGCCCTGTTCGGGCAGACCGCGCAAAGCGTGCGCGACGGCGCGCACAAGGTGTCCTGACCTCCCCAGCAAAGACAAAGAGACAAACCCATGATTGAATTTTTCTTCGACTGCTCCAGTCCCTGGACCTATATCGCCTTTCGCAACATCCAGCCGCTGGCCTCCGAACTCCAGGAGACCATCGTCTGGAAACCGGTGCTGGTGGGCGGCATCTTCAACAGCGTCAACAAAGGCATTTATGCGGCGCGCGAAGACATGGACACGTCCAAAAACCGCTACATGCTCAAGGACGTGCGCGACAACGCGCGCGAGGCGGGCCTGACCATCGCCTTCCCGCCCAAGGTGTTCCCGGTCAACAGCGTCAAGGCGATGCGCGGCTGCCTCTGGATCGCGCAGGATGCCGCAGCCCAACCCCACTACCTCGCCTTTATCGAAGCCTGCTTCGCGGCCTACTTCACGCGTGAGGAAGACATCTCGCAGGACGAAGTACTGGGTGCGATTTGCCGGCAAGTGGGCATCGATGCCGAGGCCTTTATGGCGGGCATCGCCCGGCCCGACATCAAGGAGCAGCTCAAGGCCAACACCGATGAAGCCATACGCCGCGGCGCCTTCGGCTCGCCCACCTTTTTTGTGGGCGAAGACATGTACTTCGGCAACGACAGGCTGGCACTGGTGCGCTCGGCCGTGCTGCGGGCCAGGGCGACTGCGATTGGCTGACCTGAACCTCAACCCGGCACGGAGAAACCGCCACCATGCACATCGCCATCCTCACTTTTGAAGGCTTTAATGAACTTGACTCGCTGATCGCGCTCGGCATCCTCAACCGCGTCAAGAAGCCGGGTTGGCGGGTGTCAATCGCCAGCCCTTCGGCGCGCGTGAAGTCCATGAACGGCGTGGTGCTCGAGGCGCAGGCATCGCTGGCCGAGGCGAGCGCCGCCGACGCGGTCATCGTCGGTAGCGGCATGCGCACGCGCGAGGTGGTGGCCGATGCGGCCTTGATGGCGCAGCTGCGGCTGGACCCTTCGCGGCAGCTGCTGGGCGCGCAGTGCTCGGGCACGCTGGTGCTGGCGAAACTCGGGCTGGTTGCCGGTGTGCCGGCCTGCACCGACCTGACGACCAAACCCTGGGTGGAGGAAGCCGGTGTCACCGTGCTGAACCAGCCTTTTGTGGCCAAGGGCAATGTGGCGACGGCGGGCGGCTGCCTGGCCTCGCAATACCTGGCCGCCTGGGTCATTGCCCGCCTGGTGGGCCTGGCGGAGGCGCATGGCGCGATGCATTACGTCGCGCCCGTGGGAGAAAAAGAAGACTACGTCGCACGCGCGATGCGCAACATCAAGCCCTTCATCGACACGCCGCTCGCCACGGCCTGAGGCACTAGTGGCTTGCGCCCGGCGCCGCGGCCGCGCCGGAGCGCTCCAGCACATGGCGCGTCATGGACTGCGCCAGTTCATGCTCGCCAAGGAAGACCTTGCCGGCGTTTTCGCTGTCGAGCAGCCGCGCCTCGGTCTCGCTGTGGGTGCGCACCACGATTTCAATGGCCGGGTTGAGCGCCCGCGCCGTCGCCACCATCTGCCGAACGTCCAGCGTGTCGGGCGTGGCGATGACCAGCATGCGCGCCTGCGCGATGTGGGCCTGCACCATCACTTCGGCCTCCACCGCATCACCGGACACGGCCGCAGTGCCTTGCTCCCGCAGCCGCTCCACCGCCTCGCGGTTCTGCTCGGCCACCACGTAGGGGACGTGGTGGGCTTTGAGCGCTTCGGCAATGCGCCGCCCCACCCGGCCGTAACCCACCAGCACGACATGATGGGACAGATATTTCTCCTCGGTCGTGGCCGGCAGTTCGGCCGTGGGGTCGTCACGCGCTTCGAGCTTGCGCGCCAGCGGTGACTTGGCCAGTATCCATTTCTGCAGCGGCGCCACCGCCTTGAACACCAGCTCGTTCAGTGCAATCGAGATCAACGCGCCCGCCAGCACCAGGCTTTGGCCTTCAGCAGGCAACAAGCCCAGCGTAGCACCCAGCCCGATCAGGATGAAAGAGAACTCGCCGATCTGCGCCAGGCTGGCCGAGACCGTAAGCGCCGTGTTGAGCGGGTAGCGAAAAGCCAGCACCAGCACGCCGGCCGCCAGCGTCTTGCCGACGATGATGATGCCCACCACCGCCAGCACCTGCAGCGGCCGCTCCAGCAGCACCCAGGGATCGAACAACATGCCCACAGACACAAAGAACAGCACGGCGAAAGCGTCGCGCAGCGGCAGCGACTCTTCGGCGGCGCGGTGGCTGAACTCGGATTCGCGCATGACCATGCCGGCAAAAAAAGCGCCCAGCGCGAAAGACACGCCAAACAACGCCGTGGCGCCGAAGGCAATGCTCACGGCGGCTGCCACCACGCACAGCGTGAACAGCTCGCGCGAACCAGTGCGCTGCACCTGCCACAACACCCAGGGGAAAAAGCGCCGCCCGACCACCAGCATCAGGGCCACAAAGCCGCCCACTTGCAGCAGCGTGATGCCCAGCGTTTTCCACAGCGCGTTGACGTCGGCATCGACCTTGCCCGACAGCCAGCCGCCCAGCGGCGGCAACAACACCAGCACAAGGACCATGGCCAGGTCTTCGACGACCAGCCAGCCCACCGCGATGCGCCCGTTGACCGAATCGAGGATGCCGCGGCTTTCGAGCGCGCGCAGCAGCACCACGGTGCTGGCCACAGAAAGCGAGAGGCCGAACACCAGCGCGCCGCCCAGGTTCCAGCCCCACCAATGGGCCAGGCCCATGCCCAGCGCGGTGGCCACCGTCATCTGCACGACTGCGCCGGGCACGGCGATCTTGCGCACTGCCAACAGGTCGTCGAGCGAGAAATGCAAACCCACGCCGAACATCAACAGCATCACGCCGATCTCGGCGAGCTGGCTGGCAATCTCGGCGTCGGCCACAAAGCCGGGCGTGAAGGGTCCGATGATCACGCCCGCCAGCAGATAACCCACCAGCGCGGGCAAACGCAGCCGCACGGCAAGAAAGCCAAAGATCAAGGCCAGGCCCAGGCCGGCGGCGATGGTGCTGATCAGGGAGACGCTGTGGGGCATGCGGGAAGGATTCCTTTTAGAAAACGGTTAAGAGCCCATCAAGACTCCAAGGAAGGCCTGCGACGCAGCCCGGCAGGCGGGCTGTCCCCGTAGAACACGTTGATTTAATTTACTACAGTCGCCTGGGTGCTCACCCGCCAAGTCCCCACAGCTTTACAGGGTGTTTGCCGTGAGAGGCTCTGGCGGACCGCGGGCGAAGCCGGCAAACCCATCATCAAGGGTAAAACCAGGGGCCCGGCCGCACACCCCTGCCTACAATGGCCGCATGCCGAACCCCACGTCATCCGTCATGCGAAACCGGTGGATCGGCTACTGGTGGGCGCCGTTGACGCTGGTCGCCCTGGCGCTGGCGGTGATCGCCTACCTGCACCCCTACCAGCCGCTGGCGCTCTCGGATCTTTCGCCCCAGGTGGTCGCCAACGCGGCCGCGCTGGACGCTTCGTTCGGCAAACCCGTCACACGCTCATTCAAGTACGCCACCCGGCGCAGCTATTCCTCGCCGTCCGGCCAGCTGGAGGTGGAGATTCGCGTGACCCTGCAACCCATGGGCAGCGGCCTGGTCATGCGCCAGGACGACTGGTTCGACCTGGGGGGCCGCAGCGTGGTCTACCAGGAGCGCTACGTGCTGTTTCGCAACCTGTTTTCGGTGCACACACGAAGCAGGGAAGTCGCGCCGCTGGTGCACGATCTCATGGGCCGGGTCGGCTGGTACAACGACTCGGTGCAAGCCCTCAAAAGCACGCTGGAAGGCGGAACGCCCGACGCAGCCGCCTGGAAGCTGGATCTCACCATGGACAGGCTGTCCGACACCGACGGCAAGAGCCTGACGCTGCAGACCACGCGCTACCAGAGCAGCCGACACTGTGAACGCTCCGGGCAGGTGGACGGTGCGGCGATAGGCACCGGCTTCACCGGCTCCTACGCCAAGGTCAGTTGCACCAGCCATACCAGCGAGCAGTCCGCCGAGCGCCGCTCGGACTATGTCTGGCTGCCGGAGCACGGCATCTTCCTGTCGCTGGGATTCCAGCAAGCGGCGGAAACGGCCGAGAAGCCCGGCACCGTGCTGGACGTGAAGGGACGCTATGTTTCTTTCGAGCCCCTGCCCTGAGTTTTCCGCGTCCTTCCTTTTTTGCGCTGAGCCATAAAAAAACCCGCCAAGGCGGGTTTTTCAACAAGCGCGGCAAGCGCGCCAACGGCACTCAGCCCATGTGCAGGCCACCGTTGAGCGAGAAGTCTGCGCCAGTGGCATAGCCGCCTTCTTCGGACGCGATCCACGCAATGATGGAGGCGATTTCTTCGGGCTGGCCCAGGCGCTTGGCCGGCACACCCGCGACGATTTTTTCCAGCACGTCGGGGCGGATCGCCTTGACCATGTCGGTGCCGATATAGCCGGGGCTCACGGTGTTGACCGTCACGCCTTTGGACGCGACTTCCTGCGCCAGCGCCATGGTGAAGCCGTGCAGGCCGGCCTTGGCGGTGGAGTAGTTCACCTGGCCGAACTGGCCCTTCTGGCCGTTGACCGAGGAGATGTTGATGATGCGGCCGAAGCCCGCTTCAATCATGCCCTCGATGACCTGCTTGGTCACATTGAACATGCTGTTGAGGTTGGTGGAAATCACCGCATCCCAGTCGGCCTTGCTCATCTTGCGGAACTGGCCGTCGCGCGTGATGCCGGCGTTGTTGACCAGCACGGCCACCGGGCCGTGCTCGGCCTTGACTTTGTCGAAGGCCGCGACGGTGGAGTCCCAGTCGCCAACATTGCCCACCGAGGCGTAGAAAGTGTGGCCCAGGGCCTTCTGCTCATCGAGCCACTTGGCATAGTCGCGCGTGGGGCCGCAGCCCGCGATGACCGTGAAACCGTCTTTTGCCAGGCGCTGGCAGATGGCGGTTCCAATGCCGCCCATGCCGCCCGTGACGTACGCTACTTTTTTTGCCATTGCGATCTCCTTGATTGATTTTTTGAACTGTCTATAACTGTCTTAACTGCCTGAATACCGTTGCATGTCCCAACTTCCCATGCACGATATGTGCCGGTTGGGTCATTGTGACCTCAAGCTCAGCGCTCGAGGGTAAGGGCCACCCCCATGCCGCCGCCAATGCACAGGCTGGCGATGCCTTTTTTCGCGTCCCGGCGCGCCATCTCGTGCAGCAGCGTCACCAGAATGCGGCAACCGGACGCACCAATCGGGTGGCCGATGGCGATGGCGCCGCCGTTGACGTTGACCTTGCTGGTGTCCCAGCCCATTTCCTTGTTGACCGCGCAGGCCTGGGCCGCAAAGGCTTCATTGATTTCGAGCACGTCGAGGTCCTGGGGTTTCCAGCCCGCGCGCTGCAGCGCCTTGGTCGAGGCCGGCACCGGGCCCATCCCCATGTAGGCCGGGTCCAGGCCGGTCGTCGCGTAGCTGGCGATGCGCGCCAGCGGCTTCAAGCCCAACGCGGCGGCTTTCTTGGCCGTCATGACCATCACGGCGGCGGCGCCGTCGTTCAGGCCCGAGGCATTGCCGGCCGTCACGCCGCCGGCCTTGTCAAACGCCGGACGCAGGCCGGCCAGGCCTTCGGCGCTGGTCTTGCGGTTGATGAACTCGTCGGCGGCAAACACCACCGGGTCGCCCTTCTTCTGGGGAATGGTGATGGGGATGATTTCATCCTTGAACTTGCCGGCGTCCTGCGCGGCGGCGGCCTTGGTCTGGCTGGCCAGGGCCAGTGCGTCCTGCGCTTCGCGGTTGATCTCGTACTTCTTGGCCACGTTCTCGGCGGTGATGCCCATGTGGTACTGGTTGTAGACGTCCCACAGGCCGTCGACGATCATGGAGTCGACCATCTTCCAGTCGCCCATGCGCTGGCCGTCGCGCGAACCGTTGAGCACGTGCGGTGCGGCGCTCATGTTTTCCTGGCCGCCGGCAATCACGATTTCGCTGTCGCCCGTGGCCACGGCCTGGGCCGCCAGCATGACGGACTTCAGGCCCGAGCCGCAGACCGCGTTGATGGTCAGGCCCGGAATGCCGTTGGGAAAGCCGGCCTTGATGACGGCCTGGCGCGCCGGGTTCTGGCCGACACCGGCCGTGAGCACCTGGCCCATGATGACTTCGCCCAATTGGTCGGCGCTGAGGCCGGAGCGCTCCAGCACGCCCTTGATGACAGCCGCGCCGAGTTCGGTCGCGGAGATCTTGGCCAGCGAGCCGCCGAATTTGCCCACCGCGGTGCGGCCGGCTGCAACGATAACGATGTCTTCCATGGTGTTTCCCTTTTTGAAGTTTATGGAGTGGTTTTTAAAAAATAATGACGGCCTGCGCGCGGCGGGTATCTCAGGCCTTGGCCTTGACGTAGCGGCCCGGCGCGGGTTCTATGACGGGGTGCTTGCGGCTGCCGTAGGACTTGGGCGCGGCAACCTGCTTGCCGGCGTGGCCCTTGAGCCAGTCCGACCAGTCGGTCCACCAGCTACCGGGGTGCTCGGTCGCACCCTTGAGCCATTCGGCCTGGGTGGCGGGGAATTTGCCCTGAGGCAGTTTGTCGCGGGTCCAGTAGCTGCGTTTTTTCTTGGCCGGCGGGTTGATCACGCCTGCGATGTGGCCCGAGGCCCCCATCACGAAGCGCTTGGGGCCCGGCAGGTGCTGGGTGGAGGCGTAGGCGCCGCCTATCGGCACGATGTGGTCTTCACGCGAGCCATAGAGGTAAACCGGGATGTCGACCTTGCGCAAGTCGACCTTCTGCCCGCACACCACGGCCTTGCCGGGTTTGATGAGGTTGTTTTCGAAATAGGTGTTGCGCAAATACCAGGCGTAAAAAGGCCCGGGCAGGTTGGTGGAATCGCTGTTCCAGTAGAGCAGGTCAAAGGGTGGCGGTGTTTCGCCCTTGAGGTAGTTGCCCACCACATAATTCCAGACCAGGTCGTTGGGCCGCAGGAAGCTGAAGGTGGACGCCAGGTCCTGGCCCTTAAGCAAACCGCCCTGCCCCATCTCGGCCTCGCGGTACTTGACCGAGGTCTCGTCGATGAAGATGTCCAGGATGCCGGTGTCGCTGAAATCGAGGAAAGAGGTGAGCAAAGTGGCGCTGGCTACCGGCTTTTTGCCGCGCGCGGCCAGCACCGACAGCGCCGTGCCCAGGATGGTGCCGCCCACGCAAAAGCCCAGGGCGTTCAGCGTCTTGGCGCCGGTGATCTCCTGCACCACCTCGATGGCCTTGATGGCGGCATGCTCGATGTAATCGTCCCAGGTCTTGCCGGCCATGGACTCGTCGGGGTTGCGCCAGCTGACCACAAACGTGCGGTGGCCCTGGCTGACCGCATAGCGGATCAGCGAGTTCTCGGGCTGCAAATCAAGAATGTAGAACTTGTTGATGCAGGGCGGGATCAGCAGGAAAGGCTTTTCATAGACCTTGGCCGTGAGCGGTTTGTACTCGAGCAGCTGGAAGAATTCGTTCTCGAACACCACCGCGCCTTCGGTGGTGGCCACGTTCTTGCCGACTTCGAACACACGCTCGTCGGTCATGGACACATGGCCCTGCTTCATGTCGTGCAGCAGGTTGGTGAGGCCCTGGGCAATGCTTTCGCCCTGGCTCTGGATGGCTTTTTGCTGCGCCTCAGCGTTGAGCGCCAGGAAGTTGCTGGGGGCTGTGGCCGCCATCCATTGCTCGACGGCAAAGCGCACACGTGCGCGCGTCTTCGCGTCGGCCTGCACGGCTTCGGCCAGCTCCATCAGGGTGCGGGCGTTCAGCAGGTAAGTGGAGGCGGAAAATTTCGAGACCGGGTTGGCCTTCCAGGCTTCGTTTGAAAAGCGGCGGTCGGAGGCAACAAGGGAGTCTGCGCCGTCCTGCAGGCCCTGGTTCCAGAGCGCGGAGGCGTCCGCGATGTAGCGCTGTTGCAGTTCCTGGAGTTTGGCCGGGTCGAACTGCAATTGCGGCAGGCCTTGAAGGCCGTTCGCACCACTGGTGCCATTGGCGCCGTTGCCGAACCCAAAGCCCGCCGGCAGACCGGCGCCGGCCATTGCGCCCATGGCCTGTTGCAGGCCCGCGGCAAAGGTCTCTTGCATCTGACGGGCCGCCTGGGCCCGGTTTGCGTCAGAATTCATTTATCTCCCCGATCGTATTGAGTCTCGGTGACTCTTTGAGTACACCACCAGTATCGTAGGATTTGCTTTAAAAATTTCTGACTGCACGCACAGTTTCAAGTATTTATGTATTTGGTTGTCATCGCCTGGATTTACGTCGTGCTCATGATGAGCGTTGCTGAAGCTACAAACAGCAACGGCACGGTTCTGGGGGCACTGGTTACCTTTGTACTCTATGGACTGGGACCTGTGGCATTGGTGGTTTACCTGATGGGTGCGCCCGCGCGCAGCAAGGCGCTCAAAAAGCGCGCGGCGCAGGAACGCCTGCAGCAAACTGCAGCCGAAGACGCGGCCCGCGAGAAAGCGGCGCAAGCCCACATACCCGCCGCGCAAGAAACTCCCAAGAGCCCCTGAGGGCAGCGCTTCRGGCGCGCCAGATGCAGGCGGCCATGCGCCCCGTCGTGCCAAAGCCGTTGCCCGCCGGCCCAGCGTCGCGCCTGTGCGAGAAAAACCGCGCGGGATTGCGCACGGTGCACCAGGCATCGCTGCCGTCATTGCCATAGATGCGGGTAATGCCCAGCGCCTGCAAACGCAGTCGCGCCAGGCCCGGAAGGTCGGCCAGGTATTTGCCGGCGCCGGTGGGGGCAAACAGTCGGGCGGCCTCAGGCTGGACGGCTTCGAAGGCGGCCTTGACTTCGGCGCCAACCTCAAAAGCAGAAGGCCCTATGCAGGGGCCCAGCCATGCTAGGGTGCGGGCATCTGCTTTCATGGCTGCGTGAGTCGCTTCCAGCACGCCCTGCCCGCCCTGCCCAGCCAGTCCGCGCCAGCCCGCGTGCGCCGCAGCCACCACGGCACCGTCATCCGTCGCCAGCAGCAC